>NZ_JBEZXZ010000032.1:0-61104 GCF_040638275.1 Actinoplanes sp. NPDC026623
GCTGATCAGCGCGGTACGCAGGCCACGGCGCTTGATCGCCCGCAGGACGCTCTCCGCGTCGGAGCGCAGCGTGGTGTCGGCCTTCAGGGCGTCGACGCGGGCGGGCACCGCGGCCTGCAGTTGCGCGGTCTGCGGGCTGCCGCCGGCCTGCTCGGTGACCCACCGTAGGGTGGCCTCGGCGGAGCCGAGGTGACCACGTGCCCGCACCTGGAAGGTGCGGTTCAGGACGCTGAGCACCGCGTCCGGGTCGCAGCCGAGTGCTCTGGCGATGTCGGCGTGCTGTGGCCCCCTCCGGATGGAGCGGGTCAGCGTTCCGAAAAAGTCGAACACGACCGCTTGGTACGCGGACATCGAAGACCACTCTCCAGAGGGATTGATGAAAATGCATCGGCGGCGAGCGTAACGACTGCCTCACTTTCCGTTCAACAAAACGTGACGACCTGTTATGCGAAACAGCAAGAAGCGACGGCGGGGGATGAATATGCGTTCAACGCCCGCACCGCTCACCGCGGCGGCGCTGACGGTGGCGGTGCTCGCGGTGTCGTCGTCGGCGCCGCTGATCGCGTTCGCGGCCGCGCCGGCCCTGGCCGTGGCGTTCTGGCGTAACGGGCTGGCCTTCGCGGCGCTCACGCCGATCACCGCCGGCCCTCGCCGATCCGAGCTCGTGACGCTGCGCAGCCGCACCGGCCTGTTCGCGGTGTTGGCGGGGGTGGCGCTGGCGCTGCACTTCGCCACCTGGATGCCGAGCGTGCAACTGGGATCGGTGGCGACGGCGACCGCGCTGGTGGCGACCCAGCCGGTCTGGCAGGGGCTGATCGCGGCCGCTCAGGGCCGCCGGCCGTCGACCGCCGGCTGGGTGGGAATCGGGCTGGCGGTGGCCGGGGCGGCGTGGGCCACCGGCATCGACGTGGGGGTGTCACCGCAGGCCGTGCTGGCCGACCTGCTGGCGCTGGTGGGTGCGATGGCGGCGGCGGTGTACACCGCCTTCGGGGAGCGGGCGCGAACCCGGCTGAGCACGACGACCTACACCTGGACCTGCTACGGGACCTGCGCGGCGCTGCTGCTGGTGGTCTGCCTGGTGGGCGGGGTGCAACTGCACGGGTACGACGAGCAGACCTGGGCGGCGATCCTGGCGCTGGTGATCGGCGCGCAGTTGCTGGGGCACTCGATGTTCAACTACGCGCTGCACCGGACCTCGGCCACGACGGTGAGCGTGCTCATCCTGCTGGAGGTGCCGGGCGCGGCCCTGCTGGCCTGGGCCTGGCTGGGTCAGGTGCCCCGGGCCGCGGCGCTGCCGGGGCTGGGACTGCTGCTCGCCGGGGTGGCCGTGGTGGTGCTCGGCGACGCCCGGGGCCGGCGGCGCTCGGCGATGGCGTCGCTCGCCGACGGCGCGGATCCCGCGGCCTGCTGATGTCGTTGAAACCCTGGCGGACCGTCACCGCGCACGGTAGAGAGGGTGGATGAGATGCGCCGTGATCGATACCTGGTCCGACTGCTGCTGCTCGGGGCGGTGCTGGTGACGAGCGCCTGCGGCGAGCCCGAGGCTCCGGAGCCCGGCCTGGTCGGCGGCTGGACCACGGCGGGATGCGAGTTCTCGCGCGCCCCCGAGACCGTGAACGTCGGCGGCCGGGCCCTGCCGTCGACGCCCGCGCCGCTCGCGGCGGCCATCGCGCGCATCGACGCCGGCGGCCGGGCCGACCACGCCGCCAGCTATGCCGGGCTGGAGGTCGACCAGCAGCGGGTGCGGGCGACCGTCTACCGGGTGCCGTCGGCCGCGTTCGACGACTTCATCCGGTTCAGCGCGCAGGACACCTGCATCGTGGTCCGCGACGCCGGGCACGGCCTGGCCGAGCTGACCGCGCTGCATGACCGGATCGTGGCGGACCTCGCGGCCTGGGAGGCCGAGGGCGTGCCCATCTCCACCGTCGTGGCCCGCCACGACGGCTCAGCGGTGGAGATCGGCACCCCCGACGTGGACCTGGCCCGCATCGAACTACCGCGCCGTTACGGGACCGCCGCCCCGCTGGCCTTCGTCGAGCAGGGCCGGGTGGTCCCGATGGCGGCGCCGGGTGGCTAGGACTGGTAGTCGCTCGCCAGGGCGATGGCCAGCAGGGTGACGCCGATCAGGCTGAGGCCGGCCATCACCCACCCGACGATGATCCCGGCCAGGGCCAGGCCGTCGCCGCCGGCGCCGGAGGCGCGGATCCGGCGCCTGGCCACATGGCCGAGGATCGCGCCGAGCAGGCCGAGCAGCCCGCCGACGCCCCACATGCACAGGCCGGGCACGGCGACGCAGGAGACGACCATCGACGCGATGGCCAGGCCTTCGGTCGGCGGCGGCCCCAGGTACGGCCCGCCCTGGTAGGAGTACGGACTGCCGGGGTTGCCGTAGTCGTAGCCGGTCGGCGGGCCGTAGCCCGGCGGCTGCGCCGGCGTGCCGTATGCCGGCTGACCGTAGGCGTAGGGCTGCTGCTCATAGCCCGGGGGCGGCTGGTAGGCCTGCACCGGCGGGTCCGGCGGCGGCGGGTAGGAACCGTCCGGCCCGGGCGTCGGTGGGTAGGTCATGGCGGCCTCCTCCGGCGCGTCGTCTCGGGCGCAAGGATAGATGCACCTGTCACGGTCCTGCTGTCCCGCGTACGCGGGGTGCCCGGTTATGCGCGGGCCGCGGTCGCCGAGCGCCATTGGCGTGCGCCACGGCCGGGGATGTTTGCCCCGGCACGCGGGAGCGGGCAGGATCGCCGCATGGTCTTCGACGCCCGTTCCGCCACCGGCAGCCGGTCACGGCGGGATGCCACCCGCCCCGCCGCCGGCCGCCGGCCCCGGCCTGCCGCGCCCAGTTCCGAGTCCGAGCAGGGCCTGGCTCCGGATCAGATCGCCGAGGCCGGGCTCGTAACCGACGAGCCCGAGGCCGAGACCGAGGAGGGCCCCGTGACGCTACGGCTGGACGGAAAGGTTGCCCTGGTGACGGGCGCGGGCAGCCCGGACGGCATCGGGTACGCGACCGCACGCCGGCTGCGTGACCTGGGCGCCCGGGTGGCGATCGTGTCGACGACGCGGCGCATCCACGACCGGGCGTCGGAGCTGGGTGTGACCGGCTTTGTGGCCGATCTCACTGACGAGGCCGAGGTCGGCGCGCTCGCCGACGCGATCGTGGACCAGCTCGGGGACGTGCAGGTGCTGGTCAACAACGCGGGTCTGGCCAGCCGCACGAGCCCCGAGGTGCTCCGCCCGGTCGCGCAGCTCACCTATGACGAGTGGCGCGCGGAGATCGACCGCAACCTGAGCACGGCGTTCCTGTGCAGCCGCGCCTTCGTGGGTGGCATGTCCGAGCAGGGCTGGGGCCGCATCGTCAACCTCGCGGCGACGGCCGGCCCGATCAACGCCCTGCCGACCGAGGCCGCGTACGCCGCGGCGAAGTCGGGCGTGGTCGGCCTGACCCGGGCGCTGGCGATGGAACTCGTCGCCGACGGCATCAACGTCAACTGCGTGGCGCCGGGCACGATCTACACGGCCGCCTCGACGGTAACGGAGATCAAGCAGGGCCTGGGAACGCCGATCGGCCGGCCCGGCACCCCCGACGAGGTGGCGGCGGCGATCGCCTTCCTGTGCTCGCCCGCGGCGTCCTACATCACCGGCCAGATGCTGGTGGTCGACGGCGGCAACAGCGTCCGCGAGGCCGAGTTCCGCTGAGCCGGCCAGCCCGATGGACGCGAACGTCCATCGGGCTCCCGATGCCGGTCAGTACGTCGTGTTGCCGCTCGACGCGATCGAGGCGATGACGATGATCGCGCAGAACAACGCGTAGCTGATGGTGATGATGTAGCCAAGCCAGAGGCCGGCGGTTGCCAGACCCGAGCCGGACTCGCCGGTCTGGCGTATCTGCTTCCTGGCGACGTGGCCCATGACGATCGCGGCGGGCGCGAACACGAAGGCGAACACCAGGCTCAGGATGGCCATCGTGTTGGTGGGCGCCGCACCCATGTAGGGCTGCTGCGCATAGGGCTGGCCGTAGCCGGGCTGACCGTACGGCGGCGGCTGGCCGTAGGGCTGGCCGCTGGCGGGAGCGCCGTAGGCCGGCGGCTGGCCGAAGGGCTGTCCGCTCGTGGGAGCGCCGCTGGCCGGGGCCGCATACGGGTCCTGCGAGTACGGCGAAGTGGGGTCATAGCCCGGCTGCTGCCCGAAGGGCTGCTGAGGCTGATACGGGTCTGGCGTGCCCCCGGCGGGCGGATAAGTCATTTCAGGTCCTCCTCGTTCACCCCGGCACGGTACTAGCCGACGGGAAGGATCGGGGCCCCGATGCGCGTGTCTGGTCGTCTCGGCCACATGTGTCGGCCGTTCGACCGCCGATCAGGCGAGCCTGCTGAGGCTTCCGATCGCCCGCTCGACGGCGAGGCAGCGATCCTCGACGTAGTCGATCCCGGCCTCGGTGGCTATCCGGCGAGCCTCGGCGGACACGATGCCGGTCTGCAGCCACACGGCGGGCGCACCGATGTCGACCGCCTGCCGGACGATCTCCACCGCGTCGTCGGCGGGCCGGAAGATGTCGACGAGATCCACGGCCTCGGGCAGATCGGCCAGGGTGGGCACGGCCTTGATCCCGAAGACCTCGTCAACGAACGGGTTGACCGGGATGATCTTCCATCCGTGCCGGAGCATCTGCAGCGGCACGCTGTGCGCCGGCTTGGCCGGGTCCCGCGAGGCTCCGACGACGGCGATGACGTTCGCCTCGGCCAGGATCTGCTGTGCGCTCCTCATGCCGTCGACTCTATCCACGCCGCGACCGCCCGGTCGATGTCGTCGTCGTGGCCCCGGGCCTCGTCAGCGCCGCAATCCCGCCGTGTGCCGCGCCGACCTGCCGGCGCTGATCGGGCACCTCGGCCCGCGGCTCCCGGCGGATCTGTCCCGGTCGGCCGGGTGAGCGGGACAGGCGACCGCCGCCGGGCCGATCCAGGGGCGGTCGGCCCGGCGTCTCTAGAGCAGGGTCAGCTGCCGGGGCTCGGCCCCGCGGCCCGCGGTGCGCTCCGGCGCGCCGCCGGTGGTGCCGGTGCCCGGGTGGTCAGCCGCCGGGGCACCGTCGACACCCATCGCGCGTGCCTCGCCGCCCGGCGGCCGGTGGAGCCGGTGACGCCGGGCCGCCATCCGGACCCGCGCGCCGATCTCGTTCTGGAACGTCTGCGGCAGGTAGGAGCCGCCCCGATACAGCTCCCGGTATTGGGCCGCAAGCTCGGGGTGCTCCCGGGTCAGCCAGGCCGCATACCACTCCCGGGCGCCGGGGCGCAGGTGCAGAGCCAGGGGCGTCACGCTCGTCGCGCCCGCCGCCGCGATGGCCGCCACGGTCTCCTCGATGGACTCGTCGGTGTCGGTCAGGCCCGGGAGGATCGGAGCCATCAGGACGCCGATGGAGAAGCCGGCGTCCGTCAGCCGGCTGATCGCGTCCAGCCGCCGTCGCGGGCTCGGCGTGCCCGGCTCCACCGCACGCCACATCCGCTCGTCGACGAAGCCGATCGACATCGACAGGCTCACCCGCGTCACCGACGCCGCCTGCCTCAGCAGGTCGACGTCCCGCAGGAGCAGCGTGCCCTTGGTCAGGATCGAGAACGGATTGGCGAAGTCGCGCAGCGCCGTCAGGATCTGCGGCATGAGCCGGTAACGGCCCTCCGCGCGCTGGTAGGCGTCGACGTTGGTGCCGATCGCGATCGAGTCACCCCGCCACCTCGGCGCGGCGAGCTCCCGGCGGATGAGCTCGCCCGCGTTGACCTTGACGATCACCTTGGAGTCGAAGTCGTGGCCGGCGTCCAGGTCCAGATAGGTGTGGGTGTTGCGGGCGAAGCAGTTGTGGCTCACCACGCCGTCGGCGACGAAGTCGCCCGTCCCGGTCGCGATGTCGTAGAGCGGGAGGGTCAGGCCGAGGTCCTCGATGTCGGCGACGGTCAGCTGTGCCTCGCCGCGGACGCCGACGCCCGAGGCGTCCAGGGGCGCGTCGCCGACCCCGGTCAGGTGGCGGAAGCGGAGCGCCGCCCACAGGTCGCGGGCGATCTCGACCGAGTGGACCCCGCCCAGCTGGGCGTGCGGTGGCCGGCGGCTCGGCAGGCCCAGATGGGTCAGCGCGTCCGTGATGCGGTCGAGGAAGCCGGGGTCGCGGCTGGTGAAGACGATGGCCAGGCGGTCGGCGTGGCCGGTCGAGCCGAACGCGCCGGCCAGGAAGCCGCGGTGCCAGCCGCCGGTCGGCGCCTCCGGCCAGCGGAGCGCCACGTGCATCGGGATGTCCTCGAGGTAGCCGTCCGCGCGGATCCAGGCGTCGCCCTCGCGGGATCCGGCGGGGGCACCCGCGTCGCCGCGGACCAAACCGCACAGATAGCCCGTGCGGTAGTCGGGTGACTCCTTCGGGGCGTCGGCGAAGCGGCCCACGCCGGACATCCGGTCGCCGACCGCGAGGGCCGGCAGCCCGGGCTCGGCGGGGCTGACGTGCCGCCAGCCGCGGTCGGTGAGGAAGCGGTGCTCGCCGCTCGCCACCAGCCGGGTGCCGTCCGCCAGGGTGACCCGGTAGGCGGGCCTCGACGTGGTCCAGTGGTCGAGCACCGTGGTCGGCACGTAGCGCCGGTGCGGCCCGGCACCCATCGTGCCGAGCACCGCGTCGCCGGTCCGCAGCTGCGAGAGCGGGCGGGTCGAGCCGTCGGCCAGCAGGATCGGGGTGTCGCCGCTCAGGCAGTAGGAACAGGCGTGCGAGCAGCCCCGATAGGGGTTGATCGTCCACTGGAACGGCAGCCGGGACGCGCCGGGCACCCGGTTGATCAGGGACTTGGCGCGGATCTCGTAGAACGTCATGCCCGCGAAGCCCGGCGTTTCGAACGTGCGGACGGTCGCTCCGGGCAGCGCCAGCGGCAGGGGTGGGGCCGCCGGCGCTGCGTTCGGGAGCGAGTCGTCGTCGGTGGCGCCCGACAGGTGTGACCATCGCATGCCGAAGATTCGAACACACGTTCGATCGACTGTCCACCCAGTACCGGAAGACGCACCAAAAGAGAGCGCCGCGGACCTTGATCGGTCCGCGGCGCCGGCGATCCGGGTGTCGGTGGCTACTTCGCGGCGAGCTTCTCGCGCACGTCGTCCATGTCCAGCTTCTCGACCTGGTCGATCAGGGACTCGAGCGCCGACTCGGGGAGGGCGCCGGGCTGCGAGAAGACGATGACGCCGTCGCGCACCGCCATGATCGTCGGGATCGAGCTGATCTGGAACTTGGCGGCCAGCTCCTGCTGGGCCTCGGTGTCGACCTTGCCGAAGGTGATCTCGGTGTGCTTCTCCGAGGACCGCTCGTAGGTGGGCGCGAAGCGGACACAGGGGCCGCACCAGCTGGCCCAGAAGTCGACCAGGACGATGCCGCCCTTGCCGGTCACCTCGTCGAAGTTCTCTGTGGTCAGCGCAACTGTCGCCATGATCTCTCCGTCCAGGGAAGAAGGCCACGGAAAAAGAGGCCTACGTGCGGTGCAAACCCATCGTCCGTCTGGATGATTCCCGGGTCCGGGCCGGGTGACACGTGGCCTGCGGCACCTTTTCCGTTCCGGGGAGTTGACCTTTGGGCAACCCATCGTAACGCAAAGTAGGGAGAGCGCTCTCAATCGTTAAGCGGCGTGTGGCGTCCAATTTGCAACAGGTGTGGCCCGCCTGGGCGGTCTCGCGCTTCCCTGGTTTGGCCCGATAGCGACATGTCGGCATCGAAGGTAATTGGCAACAAAGTTAAATGTGACCTGGGTCACTCTTGAAATCTCTTCACATCGATACGGAGGGTAAGGCAAACTTACCCGCAACAGAGCGTGGGCGGCGGGCGCCGGGGAGGGCCCCGCCGCTCATTGCGTCTCCCCCCAGGTGTGGCTCCGGTACCCCTGGTTAGCCTCCTGGACCATGGTGCTCGAAAACCCTGTCGCGATGGACGAGTCCGAGGTCGGTGTCGGTCCCTGGCCGGGCGAGTGGCCCGAGGGCGAGCACTACGACCCCGAGCTGCTGGCGCGGGGAGACCGGCGCAACGTCGTCGACCGCTACCGCTACTGGCGGCACGAGGCGGTGGTCGCCGATCTCGATCAGCGCCGGCACGGCTTCCACGTCGCCATCGAGAACTGGCAGCACGACTTCAACATCGGCACCGTGGTCCGCAACGCCAACGCGTTCCTGGCCGCCGAGGTGCACATCGTCGGGCGCAGGCGCTGGAACCGGCGCGGCGCGATGGTCACCGACCGGTACCAGCACGTGCGCTACCACCCGACGATCGAGGAGTTCACCGCCTGGGCGCAGGCCGCGGGCCTCTCGATCGTCGGCATCGACAACCTCCCGGGGTCGCGGCCCATGGAGACGGCGACCCTGCCGCGCGACTGTGTCCTGATATTCGGGCAGGAGGGGCCCGGGCTGTCCGAGGCCGCGCGTGCGGCGTGCGGCGCGGTCTTCTCGATCTCCCAGTACGGATCTACGCGGTCGATCAACGCCGGGGTGGCCAGCGGCATAGCCATGCATGCCTGGGTACGCGCCCACGCGGGCCCGCCGCCCGACTGAGCCGCGCGCCTCGCTGGTGATCATTTCGCCTGGTGAGCGGGCTGCGCGAAGCGCCCGGGTTCTGCCGATTCGCTTGACGCCGCCCCTGCGGACCCGCACCGTTAGAGGGTGGGCGTCACGGTGAGTTGTCCCCGTTGTGCTGCGCAGGTCCGGCCGCCGGATCTGATGCACAGCGACTGGCGCTGCGACAACTGTGGCGAGATCTCCCCGTTTCACGTCGCCGAGCACATCGGCCCCGACATCATCGAGAGCGTGCTGCGGCGGTCCGCGCCCACCGTCGAACACATGCCGCTCTGGTGCCCATGGCCGCTGCCGCCGGGCTGGATGGTCACCGGGGTCGGCTGGGCCGGCGACGACCGCGACGGCGTGCGGGCGACCGCGCTGTCGTGCAGCGGCCCGGAGCCGCTCGGTGGCGGCCCGGCCGACCTGGTGCTGATCGCGGAGCGTCCCGGCGTCGGGCTGGGCACCCGCTTCGCGGGCATCGTCGGCATCGATCCCGGTTACCTCGTCGCCGAGGCGATCGGCGGCCCGGACCCGGGTGGACACTCCGGCCCGCACGCCAAGATCCGGGTCGGCGGGCACCCCACTCCACTGTGGTGTGTCAAGTCCCCGGAAGATCGAAGCGCCTATGTGAGTGAGGCGAAAGGAATGTGGCTCTATGCGGTAGCGTGGCCCGCAAGCGCGGGCTACTTCCTCGCCGAGCATGTCGTCCTGCACGACCTGTCCGACGGGTTGCCGTCCGAGCTCGTGTACGGAGCGCCGTCACCCTACCTGCACGGCCGGGCCTGATGTGATTGGTCCGATCTGCGGGGATCAGTGTCGGCTTTACGGCCACATTGTTCACACTGAGCCACGAAACTGATACCGTGAGTATTGCCGCGGCGATGACCGTCACCCGCAACGGAGGAGAAGGCCCGCCATGATCAAGAAGGTTCTCACCTGGCTTGGCATCGCATTCTTGATCTTCTTCATTGCGTTCAACCCCAACTCGGCCGCTGCCGTGTTCGAGTCGCTGGGTAGCACGATCGGCGACATTGCCCGCGGTTTCGGAACGTTCTTCACCAACCTCGTCGCTTAACATCACCTGATGGGTCCTGGCGAGCCGCGGCAACCTGATGATGAGGGTGCGCGCCGCCCTCGGGACGACGACGAGAACTTCGGCTACGACGATCCGGTGTTCCGTGCCGAAGATCCTGAGTATGCGCAGGGTACGGCCACGCCCGGCCCCGGCTACTCAGCCGAGGCGAGCTACTCGCCCGACGCCGGTTATTCGCCCGACGCGGGCTACTCGCCCAGCGCGGGCTACGCCGGTTACGGCACCGACCCGCGCGACGACGACGAATATCGCGATCCGGGCGAGTATGAGGCTCCCGTCTTCACCGAAGAGGAGCTCAAGGGCCTCGGCGGCGACGGATCGGGTGTCCCCGGTGGACCGCGCCGGGTGCTGCCGCTGGAGGACGAGCCGACCACTCTGGTCTCGCGCTACCTCTTCCCGACCGAGCGCTACCGCGGCGAGTGGAAACGTCACTGGGTCAGCCTGTCGACCCCGCTGCTGATCGGCATCGGCGCGACTCTGCTGCTCGGCTACCTCGCGGGCTTCCTCACCCGGCAGAACGTAGACGGCCTGGTCACCGTGGCCGTGCTGGTCTGGCTGGGCGTCATGGGCTGGGTCGCCTGGCGGATCGGCGACTGGTATTTCGACCGCTTCATCCTGACCAACAAGCGGGTCATGGTCGTCAACGGCATCGTCACCCGAAAGGTGGCCATGATGCCCCTGCTGCGGGTCACCGACATGAAATACGAGCAGTCCGCGCTCGGGCGCATGCTGAGCTACGGCACGTTCGTGCTGGAGTCGGCCGGTCAGGACCAGGCGCTGCGCGAGGTCAAGTACCTGCCGAACCCGAACGAGCTGTATCTGCGCGTCGTCGAGGAGATGTATGAACCGCAGGCCGTCGAGGCCCGGCTGGGCAAGGACGGTGACGCGGGCGACGACGCCTGACGTCCGCGGCGTGCCGGGTGCGTTCACCCGGTAGCGTTTTCGAGTGACCAGAATCGACCTGCACTGCCATTCGACCGCGAGTGACGGCACACTGACCCCGGCCGAGCTGGTCCGTGCGGGCTTCGAGGCGGGCCTCGACGTGATGGCCATCACCGACCACGACACCACCGGCGGGTGGGCGCAGGCCGCGGCGGCGCGGCCGCCGGGCCTGACTCTGGTACGCGGCGCCGAGCTCTCCTGCCGCTGGTACGGAGTGGAGCCGACGATCCCGCTGCACATGCTCGCGTACCTGTTCGATCCGGAGGAGCCGAGCCTCGCCGCCGACCTGGCCCGGCTGCGCACCGACCGGGAGCAGCGCGCGGAGCGGATCGTCGAGCTGCTGCGCGCCGACGGCGTCCGCATCTCCTGGCCGGAGGTGCGTGACTACGCGGCCGGCGGCTCGGTGGGGCGGCCGCACATCGCGCAGGCGCTGATCCGGGCCGGGCTCGTCCGCACCACCGACGAGGCGTTCGCCTCGCGCTGGCTGGGCTTCCGTTACTTCGTACCGAAGGCGGATCTTGATGTTTTCGAGGCCGTCCAGGCCATCCGGGCCGCCGGCGGGGTCGCGGTCTTCGCCCATCCGAACGCGACCGTCCGGGGCAGCATCGTCCCCGACAAGCTGATCGTGGAGCTGGCGGCGGCGGGCCTCTTCGGACTCGAGGCCGACCACGAGGACCACAGCGTCGAGCAGCGGGCGCACGTCCGCGGGCTCGCCGACGAGCTGGGCCTGGTCGCCACCGGCTCCTCCGACTTCCACGGCAGCCACAAGACGGTCCAGCTGGGTGCGTTCGGCACCGCGCCCGACGCGTACGCGAGGATCGCCGCCGCCGCGACCGGAGTCCCCGTGCTGGGGTGACGATCGACGCAGTCGATCACGGCGCACCCCGATGCGCCCTAAGTTGATCGCGTGAACCTCAAGCTGTTCGGCGAGGCCTTCGTGACCCTTCTGGTGATCGTCGATCCGCCCGGCATGGTGCCCGTCTTCCTGGCGCTGACCGGGACGCTGCCCGCCAAGGAGCGGACCCGCGCGGGCACCCAGGCGGTGCTGCTGGCGCTCGGCGTCATCGTGGTCTTCGCGGTGGCGGGCCAGACGCTGCTCGACTACCTGCACGTCCAGCTGCCCGCGTTGCAGGGCGCCGGCGGCCTGCTGCTGGTCCTGGTCGCGCTGCAACTGCTGACCGGAAAGACCGACGAGCCGTCGGAGCAGACCGGGACGACAAACGTGGCGCTGGTGCCGCTGGGCACGCCGCTGCTGGCGGGGCCGGGCGCGATCGTGGCGACGATGCTCTTCGTGCAGCGCGCCGACGGGATGGGCGACTACACGGTCATCGGCCTCGCCATCTTCGCGGTCATGTTCACGGTCTGGCTGGTGCTGCGCTTCTCCGGCGGCATCGTCAAGCTGCTGCGCCCGAGCGGCATCGAGGTGCTGACCCGCATCGCCGGCCTGCTGCTGGCCGCCATCGCGGTGCAGCTGATCGCCGACTCGGTGGCGGCCTTCGTGGAGCTTTACACCACGGCGCCCTGATTCTTGTCGGAGGGTGCTGGCAGGATTACGGCGTGCCCAGGACTTCCCCCCGATCGGCCGCGGTGCCCGAGCAGTTGGGTTTCGCCGGCATGCCCGAGCGCCTCTTCGTCTGCACGCCGAGCAAGCTCGGCGCCTATGCCGACTGCCCGCGCCGATACCGCTACACCTACGTGGATCGGCCGTCCCCGCAGAAGGGCCCGCCGTGGGCGCACAACTCGCTCGGCGCGAGCGTGCACACGGCCCTGAAAAACTGGTATTCGGTGCCGGTCGAGCGCCGGGTTCCGGAGTCCCTGCCCACGCTGCTCAAGGCGACCTGGGTGCGCGAGGGCTACCGCGACGTCGATCAGGAGCGGGTGACCTACCGCAAGGCCCTCGGCTGGCTCGAGACCTACGTGGCCGGCCTCGACCCGGAGGACGAGCCGCTGGGCGTCGAGCGGACGGTGGCGACCAAGACGGCGCTGCTGGCCTTCAACGGCCGGGCCGACCGCATCGACTCGCGGGCCGGGGAGCAGGGCCCCGAGGCGGTCATCGTCGACTACAAGACCGGCCGCTCCGGCCTCGACGCGGACGACGCCCGCGGCTCGCAGGCGCTGGCCCTCTACGCCTACGCGGCCCAGCGGGTGTTCCGCCGCCCGTGCCACCGGGTCGAGCTGCACCACCTGCCGACCGGCACGGTCGCCGCGCACGAGCACACCGAGGAGTCGCTGGCCCGGCAGGTGGCCCGGGCTGAGGACACCGCGCGGGACATCATCGCGGCGGAGAAGGCGGTGGCGGGCGGCGGAGATCCCGACGCGGAGTTCCCCACGAACCCCGGCACGCTCTGCGGCTGGTGCGACTTCCGGCGCACCTGCCCGGCCGGGCAGCAGGTGCAGGGCAAGGACCCGTGGACCGCCGTCGAGCACCTCGAGCGCGCGTCAGGCTAGGCCGGCCCGTTCCAGTGCGGCGCGGCGCAGGGGTGCGACGCGGTATCGCTGCGGCACCGTGGCCAGGATCGCGCCCATGAGCAGGCGCAGCCCCCGGACCGAGAGGTCCGCCGACATGTCCGTGGCCGGCCAGCCCAGGCCGCCGTACATCCGGCGGGCCCAGGCGGGCAGCATGGCGACGGCGGTGCCGGCGATGCCGAAATAGGCCCAGCGGGTCGGGCCCAGGGTGAGGCCCAGCCGCAACGCCCGGCCGCCCCAGGCGCTCGGCACCGGCGGCACGGTCAGGAACAGGGCCGTCTCGGCGGCCTCCCGGCTGATGCCCAGCTCGGGGCGCATCCGTTCGTAGTAGGCCGCGATCTCGGCCGCCGTACCCGGGACGGTCGAGGGGTCCAGGCCGACGAGTTCCGCCGAGCGCAACTGCTCCGTGTAGTAGCCGTCGACCTCGTCGTCGGTCAGCCGCAGACCCGCGCGACGAGCCGTCGACAGGAACGACTCCACCTCGGCGACGTGCACCCAGCGCAGCAGGTCGGGCTCGTCGACGCGGAACCTCTCACCCGTACGCGGGTCCGTCGCCGACATCCGGGAGTGCAGCCGCCGGACTCGGCTCGCGGCCGCCTCGACCTCGGCGGTGGTGCCGTAGAGGACGGTGCCGACGTACTCGGAGGTTCTGTTCAGGCGGCCCCAGGGGTCGGCGCGGTAGTCCGAGTTCTGGGCGACCGCGGCCACCGCGCGGGGGTGCAGCGCCTGCAGGTAGAGGGACCGGAGGCCGCCCATGGTCACGATGGGCTCGCTGTGCACCTTCCAGGTGACCGAGTCCGGGCCGAAGAGGCCCAGGTCCCTCGGGCCTCCTGCAACGCGGTCCGGTTGGCCGAGCCCGGCGGGTGTCGACGGTCCGGACGCCTCCGGATCCACGCCGGATGGAGAATCGCTCACCGGTTCAGCGTGCCACGGCGGGCCGCAAAGTTGAACAGGTTCAGGCAGCGCGATCGGCGTTGCGTTCGCGTTGACAGGACGGGCACAGGCCCCAGAACGTCACTTCCGCCTCGTCCACCTCGAAGCCGTGGTCGACGCCCGGGTCCAGGCACGGGCGCTCGCCGACGGCGCAGTCGACGTCCTCGATCGCCCCGCAGCCGCGGCAGACGATGTGATGATGGTTGTCGCCGGCCCGGGCCTCGAAGCGCGCCGGGCTGCCGGCGGGCTCGATCCGCCGGGCCAGGCCGGCCCGGGAGAGCGCGCCGAGCACGTCGTAGACGGCCTGGGTGGACACCGAGTCGAGCCGTTCCCGGACCTGCCGGGTGATCTCCTCGACCTCCAGGTGGCCGCCCTGGGTCAGCACCTCGAGCACGGCCACCCTCGGCCGCGTCACGCGCAGGCCGTTAGCGCGCAGCACCTGCTCACCCGTCGACACCACACCATGACAGCACGCCGATCCGAGCGGCTCAACCTCGGTTCGGACCGCTGCGGCCTGCGCGAAGGCAGGTTCTCGGCAACATGGCCGCGTCCGGTGAACCGGAATGGTCAACTGCGCGTAGGCGGAGGCAGGGGGGATGTTTGCGGCGTCAGATATCTCTAGGCTGGCGGACCCGGTCCCGAACGAATCAAGGAGGTGGCCGTGTTCGATCTGATCAACGGCATGCCCGTACACGCTCTTGTGGTCCACGCGGCGGTGGTATTTGTGCCGCTCCTGGCCCTTGCGGCGATCGTCTACGCGGTCGTGCCGCGGTGGCGATCGAAGATCGGCTGGGCCGCCCTGCTGCTCGCGATCGTCGCGCCGACGGCGGCGTTGGTGGCCAAGCTGTCCGGCGAGAAGCTCTACGACCGCCGGGTGGCGGCCGGCATGAGCGGCCCGCCGCTGGAGGCGCTCGACGAGCACATGGGCTTCGGCACGCGGACCCTCTACTTCTCGCTCGGCCTCGGAGTTGTGACCCTCGTCATGGTGCTGATGGCGGGCCGCCGGCTACCCCGTGCGGCCGAGCTCGGACTGGCAGTGATCGTGGTGGCGCTCGCGGTGGTCTCCGGCTATTACGTGTTCAAGACCGGAGACTCCGGAGCTCAGTCAGTCTGGGGAACGACCTCCTGATGGTCCGCCGTCTCGGCCGCCGTGTGGGGTGGCGGCCGGGGCGGTAGCACCGCGCGCCGACAGGGCGATCAGTGCCTTTGGCGGAAGGCGACGCCCGGCGGCGGCGGGTCTCCGCGTTCGAGAGGCCGCGGCCCGCGAGCGTCAGCACCTCGCGTTCCCGGCCGTCAGCGCGGCGAGGTCACGGCATATCGCTTCGGCGGCCTCCGAACCCCGGCCCCGGCCTGCCGACAGCGGACGTGTCGGCGGCGCGGGGCATCCTGGCCGGGCGCCGCCCGCCTCGGGTCCGCCGGTACCTGGCGCAGGCCGCTTCATCATCACCGCGGGCGGCGTGATGCGACCTTGACGCAGGTCAGCTGCTCGGCATCCGACGGTGAGCCGGTCAGAAGATCACGCGACCGCAGAGCAGGCACATCAGGATCAGGGCGATCGCGCCCGCGACCAGGCCGACGCCGTAGGTCATGGTGCGCGCCGTGCCCTCGGACTCGTCGAGGACGTCCATGTTCTGGCCCGGCATGGATCGTGGCTGCGGGGGCTTCTGCACCATCGGCGGGCGCCACTGCGGCGACGGCGGGGGCGTGCGCGGCGGCCCCTGGTAGGTGGGCGTGCGATCGGGCTCGGGCACCGGGCGTCCGGCCCCGAAGGGCTCCGGCTCGGCACCGGGGCGCTGCCAATATGGGTCGTCGTCGGAACCGGTCGGGGCGCTCACGTTCATCGACGCTACATCTATCCGGTGCCGACAGTGCATCGCGACGCGGCCTACCCTCATAGCGTGGACATCCTGGACGAGCCCGAACGCGATGCCGACGCCGAGCGCACCGTGGACCTCGAGTCCGACGAGCTGCCGCTGCTGCCCGAACAGACCCGCGACGACACCGAGCGGGGCTGGGGCAACGGCGGCGACGACTCGAACGACGATCGCCTCCTTGAGGACCGGCCGCCGCACTGGGGCTGACCCGCCCGCCCCAAGCCCTCGCGGCGCCCGCGCCACGCCTGGTCCGCGTGGCGGGATTGCTGATCCGCGAGGACTGGCCCGCGCGGCGAGGCCCGCCGGTGCGCGGTGAGGTCCCGCCGGTCTGCGCGGCGAGACTTGCCGGTCTGCGTGGCGAGGCCCGCCGGTCTGCGGGGTGGGCGATGTGTCAGCCGTCGGGGCGGATCTGGACTGCGTAGCCGTGGTCGGCGCCGGTTACCGTGCGGCGGGCCTCGGCTGGGGTCAGGGCCAGCAGCAGCCCGCCTGTCGCCGGGTCGTCGATTCCCGACACGTCGAGGACCAGGGCGGCCTTGGCCACGGCCGGCGGGCTGCGGTCGTCGCCGGTCAGCCGGAACACGTCGACGTGGTCGCCCGGCCGCAGCAGCCGCAGTGCGGCCGGTTCCGCGAGACGGATCGGCACGCCCACCGTCCCCGCCGGCACGGCCGGACGGTTTCGGGTCATCGGAGCCCCGGCCGGGACCTGATCGGCTCGGGACGGCGGCTCGGTGGCGCCGTTCGGCTTCTGATCGTCGGTGCCTGCCGGTTTCGGCGATGTCGGCCTGCTGTCCGTGCGGGAGCCCGCCGGGCAGTCCATGCCGGCGCGGTCCGGCGGCCGCGCCGACCGGGCCGGCCCGGCGGCCCGGGGCGTGGCGCAGTTTTGTGTTCCTGACCACATCGCCGCCGCCGCGGTCGCCAGGAGCACCGCGACCACCACCGGCCTCAGCAGCGCCGCCCGGCCCGGGCGGCGCCAGCGGACCGGGTCCAGCCGTGGTTCCCCGCGCATCGTGGCCTCCTGACCGCCCCCGGGTGTGTCACCGGGGCAGAACGGTAGGCGGAAACGGCACATCCCGGCGGCCGTCCTGTGGACAACCCCGGGATGTGGACGAGCTCGGCAGCGAGCGCGGAACTGCTAAGAGGAGGACTTCGCCGCCGACGAGCCCGAGCTGGACGAGCTCGATCCGGAGGAGGACGAGGACGAGGACGCCGGCGTCGAGGACGACGATGAGCTGGACGTGGACGCCGGGGTGGTGGAGGACGACGAGTCCGACTTGCTCTCCGAGGAGGTCGACGCCGCCGGCTTCTCGGCGCTCACGTTTCCGGAGCGGGAGTCGTTGCGGTAGAAGCCCGAGCCCTTGAAGACGACGCCCACGGAGTTGAAGACCTTGCGGAGCCGGCCGCTGCAGTGCGGGCAGTCGGTCAGCGCCGGGTCGGAGAAGGACTGCACGGCCTCGAGCGGGGTACCGCACTCGGTGCAGGCGTATTGGTACGTGGGCACTGGTCCTCCGTGATACTCGCTGGCTTGGCACTCGTGGTCTAGGAGTGCCAATGCTCCGTCATCGGAGTTTATTTCGTCCAGTCCACCGTCTCGCTGAGGCCCTCGGCCGGTGTGATCACGGCGTGCACCCGGCGGTCGTGCGGCTGGGCCGGCACCGAGGCCAGGAATTCGCCGTCGTGCAGCAGGGCGACGGAGTACGCGTTCGCGGCCCGGGCCAGCGCCCGGTCGTAGGAGCCGCCGCCGCGGCCCATGCGCAGGCCCGAGCGGTCGACCGCCAGGGCGGGCACCACCAGCAGCGACGCCCGGGCCACCGCGTCCGGGCCGAGGCGGGGCCCGATCGGCTCGCGCAGGCCCCGTGGGCCCGGTCGCAGGGAGTCCGGCCCCTCGTAGCGGACCCAGTCGAGGTCGTTGTCCGGGAGCAGCACCGGCAGGATCAGCCGTCCCGCCAGCATCTCCGGCAGGTCGGCGCCGCCGGGTTCGGGACCTACCGGGACATAGCCGGCGACGATCGTGGGGGACTGTGCGCGTACGAGATTCTGCAGGGCGGCTTGGACCGCGGCCGCGGCCGACGCGCGGGTTTCCGGGGGGAGTGATCTACGTGCTGCGAGGAGTTGATCGCGCAGCGCAATCTTCGCAGTTCTTGATTTTTCCGCTTCACTGGCGAAATCCGGCATGCAACACCCCCTTTTGAAAACCGGCAAACGGTGCACACTATGTCAGCATCGCTCCAAAGAAGGCCACTTCCAGGAGGACATGTGACTCTGCGTGGCCGACTCACTACCGCTTTTCTGGCGGTCGTGCTCGGTCCGGTTCTGCTCGGGTCCTTCTTTGTCGGGATGACCGTCGCCACGGTGAGCCGGGATCGGACGGTCGAGCGACTCGATCATGCCGCGACGACGGTGCGCACCGCCATCGGTGCCGTGTGCCGGCAGCTGCAGGCCGCCGCCGACGCGGTCGCCGTGCTGCCCGAGGTCAGCCGGCGGCAGGCCGCCGACCAGATGGTCATCCGCGGCCTCGCCACCGAGATCCGGATCGGCGCCGGCGAGCCCGCCGGCCAGCGGGACTGCGCCGCGCCGGTCGCCGCGGGCACGGTCGTCGCGATCGTCGCCCGGGCGCGCCAGGGCGAGGTCGTCGTCTCCGCCGCCGAGCGGCTCGACGCGGGGTTCGTCAACCGGCTTGCCGCGTCCAGCGGCGCCGCCGTCACGCTGCTCACCGGCGACGGGCCGGGCGCGGGGCCGGCGCTGAGCTCCGAGCCGGACCGGGCGAGCAGGCGGATCGCCGCGGCGCTGCCCGACGGCCGGACCGGGCGCGGGCACCGGTCGGTGCGCGGGATCCCGGCCGAGCCCGGCCAGCCGCTGCCGCTCGCGGTCTCGGTGGCGAACTCCGACCCGAAGACGCTCTACGCCTCCCTGATCGTCGGGGTCGCCCTCGTCGCGATCCTCGCGATCGTCGTCGCCCGGCAACTGGCCCGCTCCACCACCCGGCCTCTCGAGGAGCTGGCCTGGGCGGTCGGCAAGGTGGCCGACGGCGAGCTGGGCACCCGGGTGCCGGCCGGGCGGGACGACGAGCTCGGCCGGCTGGCCGGCACGTTCAACCGGATGACCCGCGAGCTGCAGGCCTACGTGCAGGCGCTCACCGCCAGCCGCGACCAGCTCCGCGGCCACCTCGCGATCCTCGGCGAGACCCTCTCCAGCACGCACGACCTGCACCGGATCCTTCAGGTCATCCTGCAGACCGCGCTCTCCGCGACCGGCGCGCGGGCCGGGATCGTGCTGCTGCTCGACCCGGTCGACGGCCGGCTGGTTGCGCGCTGCGGCGAGGGGCTGACCGGGCGCTGGGACGTGCCCGAGGCCGAGCTGCCCGCGCTGCGCCTGACGCCCGGCGCCGGCGTCCTCGGCGCGGTCGCGGCCAGCGGCGAACCCCGGCGTGGCGTCCGCGGACTCGGCGCGAGCGTCCTCGACGAGCCGGCCTGCCGGACCTACGTGGCCGTGCCGATCTGCGCACCCGCGACGGTCGGCGACCCGCTGGTGCCGGGCGACGCCCTGGCCGGCGGGCAGCCGGCCACGCTCGGGGTGCTGGCGCTCTACGACCGGCTCGGCGGCGACGAGTTCGACGACGCGGACCTGCTCACCCTGCGGACCTTCGCCGGGCAGGCGGGGGTGGCCGTGCACAACGTGCGGGTGCACGAGGAGGCGCAGCGGCTCTCCCTGACCGACCCGCTCACCGGACTCTGGAACTACCGCTACCTGCGCGAGTCGTTGCGCCGCGAGGTCGAGCGGGCCAGCCGGTTCGGCCGGATGCTGACCGTGCTCGTGCTCGACCTGGACCACTTCAAGGACGTCAACGACACGTACGGGCATGCGGCCGGCGACACCGTGCTCGGCGAGTTCGCCCGCCGGATCCGGATCGGGTTGCGCGAGGTCGACGTCGCCTTCCGGCAGGGCGGGGAGGAGTTCGTGGTGCTGCTGCCCGAGACCGACGCGTACGGCGGGGTGATAGTCGCCGAGCGGCTCGGCGCCGCCGTGCGCGAGATCCCGGTGCCGATCGATCCACGCAGGCAGGACTCGGTGACCGGGCAGCCCCTCGACCGGGTCGCGATCAGCGTCTCGATCGGCATCGCCGTCTACCCCGAGCACGGCACCACGGCGCAGCAGGTCCTCGATGCCGCCGACGACGCCCTGTACGCGGCGAAGAACGCCGGACGAGACACGTACCGCCTGGCCGAGACCGTGCCGCTGCCAGCGGTGGCGGTGACCGACGCCGAGGTTTCGCCGGCCGTGCCGGAAGGGCAATTTGATCACGTCACTGGTCCAGACGTCGCGGCGCCGGGCGCGTCCGGCGGGCCACAACCGCCGCGACAGGGTCGCGGCCGATAGTCTCGCGGCATGTCCGGGCACGAATGGAGCGAAGGTACGGTGACTTCTCAGATGACGACGAAGGCCCATGCGAGCGGCCGTCGAGCGGTGAAGGCCGTCATTCCGGCAGCAGGGCTCGCCACCCGCTTCCTGCCGGCGACCAAAGCCGTACCCAAGGAACTTCTGCCCGTTGTGGACCGCCCCGTGCTGCAGTACATCGTGGAGGAGGCCGCCGCCGCGGGCATCACGGACGTCCTGCTCGTGACCGGGCGCGGCAAAACCTCGATGGTGGACCACTTCGACCGCCGCCCGGACGTCGAGGCCCGGCTCGAGGAGAAGGGCGACCTCGAGCGGCTGGCCGCCGTCCGGCGCACCAGCGAGCTCGCCGACATCTACACCTGCCGACAGGGCGAGCCGCTCGGGCTCGGGCACGCCGTCGGCGTCGCCGCCTCGCACATCGGCGACAACGCGTTCGCCGTGCTGCTCGGCGACGAGTTCGTCGAGGAGGACAAGCCGCTGCTGCCGGCGATGCTCGACCTGCAGGCCCAGACCGGCGGCATCGTGCTGGCCTTCATGGAGGTCAAGCCCGAGGAGACCTCCCGGTACGGCATCGCCTCGGTCGCGCCCTCGGCCATCGGCGGCGACGACGTCGTCGAGGTGACCGGGCTGGTGGAGAAGCCGTCGCCCGAGGAGTCGCCCAGCAACCTGGCCGTCCTCGGCCGCTACATCCTGCCCGCCAAGATCTTCGACGCGATCCAGGACACCAAGCCGGGCAGCGGCGGGGAGATCCAGCTGACCGACGCGATGGCCGCGCTGCTGGCGGACGGCACGCCGGTGCACGGGATCATCTACCGCGGCCACCGCTACGACACCGGCATGCCGCTGGGCTACCTGCAGGCCGTCGTGCAGCTCGCCGCGAAGCGGGAAGACCTGGGCGCGGAGTTCCGTGCGTGGCTCGGCGAGTTCGTCGCCGGCGGTGCCAAGGGATGACCGCTACGGCCGATGCCGAGGCGGCCGCCAACGAGCTGATGCCTCTCGCCGAATACCTGGGCAGTGTGTTGCGCAGGTTGCGGGCGCTGCCTCCGCTCGACCTCGACCTCACCCAGGCGCACGGCAACGTCCTCGCCGGCGACGTGCTCGCCCCGCACCCGTACCCGGCCTTCGACCAGTCGGCCATCGACGGTTACGCGGCGCGCTGGGAGGACCTTGCCGCCGCCGGGCGGATCGGCTCACACCCGTCGTTCGGCAGATTCGAGGGCGGCCCCCGGCCGGTACGCCTCAACGTCGTCGGCGACCTCGGCGCGGCAAGCTGGCGGCCGGTGCGGCTGACCCCCGGCACCTGCTTCTCCGTGGCGGCCGGCGCGCCGCTGCCGATCGGGGCCGACGTCGTCGTGCCGGTGCACTGGACCGACCAGGGCATGGCGGCGGTGGAGATCCTGCACGCGCCCAAGCGCGGCTCCGGCGTCCGGCGCGCGGGCGACGAGTTGCCCGTCGGCCGGGTGCTGGCGCCCGCCGGCTCCTACGTGACCCCGGCGATGGTGGCCGTCTTCGCCGCCTCGGGCATCGGGCACGTCGTCGTGCGGCCCAGCCCGCGGGTCGTCGTGGTGGCGACCGGCGACGAACTCGTCGACGTCGGCCGCCCCAGCCAGCCCGGGCAGGTCGTCGACGCCAACTCGCACGCGCTCACCGCCGCGGCCGTCGAGGCGGGCGCGCTCGCGTACCGGATCGGGATCTGCGACGACGACCCCGAGGGCCTGCGCGGGCTGCTCGAGGACCAGACGCTGCGGGCTGACCTGATCATCACCACCGGCGGTACCGGCACCGGGCCGGGCGACATGCTGCGCCGGGTCCTGTCCCGCCGCGACCACGGCCGGGGCACCGTCGGCTTCACCGACGTGGCGCTCTGCCCGGGCGCGACACTCGGCTTCGGCACGGTCGGCGGCGAGGAGGTTCCCGTCGTCTGCCTGCCCGGAGAGCCCGGCGCGGCCCTGATCGGCTTCGAGGTGCTCGCCCGTCCCGTCATCCAGCTGCTGGCCGGCTCCGAGCCGGTGTTCCGGCCCAGCGTCAAGGCGCACCTGCTGGAGACCGTCTCCTCGCCCGGCGGGCTGCGCGAGTTCCGCCCCGCGCACGTCGCGGAGCGGCGCGGTGGCGGCTATACCGTGCAGCCACTCGCCGGAGGGCCGTACACTCTGTCCGGCCTCGCCGAAGCCAACGGTCTGCTGGTGCTCGGCGAGCGGGTCACCTCGGCGGCTGCCGGGTCGACCGTCGACGTGTTGCTGCTCGACCGGAGGCGATGATGCTGGGGTCCATGCCCGGATGGCCCGCCGTCCTGGCGGACGGATCCGTGCTGCTCAGGCCGTACCGTCGCGGTGACGCGCAGGAATGGTCCGCGGTGCGGATCGCCAACGAGGCCTGGCTCAGCCCCTGGGAGTCGTCGCCGCCCGGACCCTGGTCCGAGATGAACTCCACGCGCGCCTACCTCTACGTCTACCGCGACATGAAACGCGCCGCCCGGCGCGGCGACAGCATGCCCTTCGCGGTCTGCCTCCGCGAGGACGACGGCAGCGAGCGCCTCGTCGGCCACATCAATCTCGGCAGCATCGTGCGGCGGGCGTTCAGCTCCGCGTACGTGGGCTACTGGGTCGACTCACGAGTGGCCGGGCGCGGGGTGATCCCGACGGCGCTGGCGCTCGCCGTCGACCACGCCTTCGGCGCCGGCGGGCTGCACCGGGTGGAGATCAACATCCGGCCGGAGAACGGGCCCAGCCGGCGGGTCGTCGAGAAGCTGGGCTTCCGCGAAGAGGCCTACCACCCGCGCTACATGCACATCGACGGCGCCTGGCGCGACCACCTGGGATTCGCGATGACCAGCGAAGAAGTAGCGGCCGAGGGTGGGCTGGTCGCCAGGTGGCGGCGGCTGCGCGCCAACGCCGGCTGACCCCGCACCAGCCCGCGAAACGCCCGGCGGTCGATGTGCCGAAATGATCATCAGGACGGTACCGCCCCGGCGCGGCGCGGCGATTTCCGCAGCTCCCGCCCGTAACCTCGGGGAGATTGGGACTTTTGTGCGCCCGGGTCGCCGCCCGGACGCCCTTCGAGGCTGACGGGAGGGGTGAGGGTGCCGACCTCGGTGCTCCTCGCCGTCCTCGCCGCGGCCGGGTTGCTCGCCCTCGCACCCGCGCTCGTGCGCCGGTACGACGCCACCGAGCGCCTGGCGGCGGAGCGGGCGTCGTCGACGGCTCGGGTGCTGCAGCGCCGCCGTCGGCTCCGCACTGTGCCCGGACGCCGACCGGTAAACCCCGGACGCCGGTATGTGGTTACGTCGCGGACCCTAACGGGTGATCCTGCGCCGGTCTCCGTCACCCCCACCCCGCCGCCGCCCTCCCGGCGGTTGCGGCTGGTCCCGGCGCGCCGGCCGGCGCGCCGTCCACCCGTACGCCGCAGGCAGACGCCCGCCGTCGTCCGGCGGCGCCGGGTGTTCGCCGCGCTGCTGCTGCTCAACGTCATCGAGTTGATCGGCGTGCTCGCGGTCGGGCCCGGCTTCTGGATCGGCTTCGCGGTCACCGGCACGCTGCTCGGGGTCTACCTCGTACACCTGCGCAACCGGGCCATCGCGGACAAGCACCGCCGGCGCGTCGAAGCCCGGGAAGCGGCCTGGCTCGCCGCCCGGCAGGCCGAGGTGCGCCGGGAACAGGCCCGCCGGGCGGCGGCCCGCCGGGAGGCACAGCGCCGGCTCGCGGCACAGAAGGAAGCCGTACGGCGCTCGGCGATGGGCCTCAACCGCGACCCCTCGGACCTGCCGGCGGCCGTCAACGGCGGCTCGGTGTCCTACCGGCGGGGCGGCGGGCTGCGCGGACGGGCCTACGAGGCGGGCGGGCGGGGGTCCTCATACCCGGCTTGATGATCTTTGGGAGGGTGATTCGCGGGGCAGCGGGAAGACCTGTTAGCCTTGCTGCGGTCCTACGGGACCGGAGGGGCTGTGGCGCAGTCTGGTAGCGCACCTCGTTCGCATCGAGGGGGTCTGGGGTTCAAATCCCCACAGCTCCACGAGTACCTGAGTGCCTCCTGTCCGCGGAATGCGCGGACCGGGGGCACTCGTCATTTCTCCTCCGGGGGCCGAGCCCCCGGAAACCCCGCGCTGTATCGGTTGCGGTGGTTGTCTTTCTCGCGGTGGCCCTTTGGTTGCGGTGGTGGGCTCGCTTCGCTTCGCTTGCTTGCCACTTCGCATGGCTTGGCCGCTTCGCTTCGCTTGGCCGCTTCGCTTCGCTTGGCCGCTTCGCTTCGCTTGGCCGCTTCGCTTCGCTTGCTTGCCACTTCGCATGGCTTGGCCGCTTCGCTTCGCTTGCTTGCTGGTTTGCTTGGCTTTGCTTCGGTTCGCTTGCTTGGCTTGCTTTGGGTCGGGCGCTGGTCTGGGGTTTGAGGGTGGGTGGACTGGGTCGGGGGAGCGGTTGGCGTTTGCTTGACGTGGATTTCGTCTCGGCATCGCTTGAGGGGTGGTGGTGCGGTTGGTGGCGGATCTGGACGTGTATCTCAGCGGGCCGTTTGTGCGCCGCTGAATGGGGGCGGGTTGGTTGACGCCTGATTCGAGATCGTTTGACCCTTGGACGGCGATGGCTGGGTCGGAGGGGCGGCGAGCGTTGCCGCGGTCGCGGGCTGGGAGGCGAATTCGCGGGGTCGTGGCTGCCTCTGGGTACGCGGATTTGCGTACGGGAGGGGTCGTTCCGTGGTGGACGACCGGGAGGTGGCGGCGCCGGATCCTGGCACGGTACGCAAACGTCGTCAGGGAGGCGCACATGGAACGCAGGCAGAGGCTGCGGGTGGCCACGGTCGCCGGGCTGTTGGTCGGGGCGGCCGGGATCGGCATGCTCTGGGCCGGGGGCGTCGAGTTTCCGGTGGCGATACCGCCGGGCATCGTCATCCTGCTGGTGGGCGCCGCGTTCGTGGCGCTGGCACCGTGGCGGTGGGCTCCGGCCATCGGGATTCTGCTGGGTGCGTTCATCACCGTCGGATTTCTGGTCAGCCCCAACGGTATCGACAACCTCACCGGGCAGTCGGGCGCCGTCGTGGCGGTCGGGCAGGCCGTCCAGCTGGTCGGGGTGATCGGGGCGATGGTCGCCGGCGTTCTCGCCCTTCGCGCCGGATACGCGCCGGCCCGGCTACCCGGGTGACGGTCCGGGCCGATCCTTGTTGGACGCGCGGCCGCAGCGGTGCGGGGGAGCGGGAATGTTGGCAGACTGGGCTGGTGCTGGGACGAAACTCAAGTCACTTCTGGGGCGTGGTGCTCGACGCCCCCGAACCACTCGAGCTGGCGCGCTTCTACGCCGCGCTGATGCGGTGGGAGATCGTCAAGGACGAGCCGGACTTCGTGGGCGTCGCGCCCGGCGGCAATCACGTCGAATATCTGGCGTTCCAGAGGTCGGCGGATTACGAGCGTCCTACCTGGCCGAACGAGGCCGGGCACCAGCAGATGATGATGCACCTGGACATCGAGGTGCCGGATCTGCCGCGGGCGGTCGCGGCGGCGGTCGCGGCGGGCGCGACCGAGGCGAGCTTTCAACCCCAGGACACCGTCCGGGTCATGCTCGACCCGGTCGGTCACCCCTTCTGCCTGTACGTCGACAGCAGCGTGTGACGCGTACGTCCTGTAATTGACGCTGTAGGGGTTACGACCTTTCGGTTGTGCTGGGCGGACAGCGCTGGATCATGGCGGCATGACGTCGTTCATCGCGCAGCTCAGCGACTCGCACATCACCACCGGGCCGCTGGGTGGGGGCCCCGCCGCCGGGCTGCAACTCGCCCTGTCCCGGGTCATGGCCCTCGATCCGTTGCCCGACTGCGTCGTCATCACCGGCGACCTCACCGATCACGGCCGGCCCGACGAGTACGCGGCGCTGCTGGAGATCATCGGGAGCTTTCCGCTGCCCCTGCACCTGACCACCGGCAACCATGACTGCCGGGACGCCCTGCTCGCCGCCGTCGGCGGCGAGGCGCACTACGCGGTCGAGTATCCGGAGTTCACGCTCGTGGCGCTGGATTCGCTGATTCCCGGTTCGCCGGCGGGGCGGCTCGGCTCGGCACAGCTCTCCTGGCTCGACGACGTGCTGCGGCGCAGGCCGGAGGTGCCGGCGCTGATCGGCGTGCACCATCCGCCGATTCCGGTCGGCATCCGCTTTCTCGACGGCATGCGGCTGCTCGACGGCGACGCTCTGCGCGAGGTCGTCTCCGGCCACCCCCACGTCGTGCGGGTCATGGCCGGCCACGTGCACCGCTCCATCACCGCGGGTTTCGCCGGCAGCGTGCTCACCGTCGCGCCCAGTCTCTGGCGGCAGGCGGGCCTGCTGTTCGGCTCGGACGAGCCGCCGGGCTACATCGCCGAGCCCACCGGCTTCCTGCTGCACATGATTGACGGTGATGCATGCGTCACGCACAGTGTCCAGGTCAGTCACACCGCCGCCCTGCTCGGCGCATACTGACCGCCGCTGGGCGCACGAGATCAAGAAATGTCGTACGCCGGAGATACGGTCGACTTGGCTGCGAGAGGGGCTGACCATGATCGACCATGTCGTCCTCGGGGTGCACCACCTCGATGAGAGCAAGCACTTCTATGAGAATGCCCTGCGTCCGCTGGGGGTCAAGGTCGTGGTCGACAAGCAGAAGCTGGTCGGTTTCGGCGGCGACAGCGGCACGCCGTTCTTCTGGCTGGCGCTGCGGGAGCCCTCGCATCGAGTGCATGTCGCCTTCACCGCTCCCGACCGGGCCGCCGTCGACGCCTTCCACGCCGCCGCGCTGCGCTCCGGGGGAGTGGACAACGGGCCGCCCGGCCTGCGCCCGGACTATCACGCAAACTATTACGGAGCGTTCGCCTTCGACGCCGACGGCAACAACGTCGAGGCGGTCTGCCACAGCCCGGCCTGAGGCGGAGCCGACCGAGCCGCCCGGCCCGAGGCCGAGCCGGTCCGGCGGAGCGGAAACTAGCGAAATGCGAGCCTCGCTACTTTTGGGTGGTATTCCTGGAGTGTCTCCAGGAGGTGACAGTCATGCCAGCGCCCCTGCCCAGCAACGAAGCCGACCGGCTCGCCGCGCTCTATGAACTGCACGTGCTCGACACTCCCGCCGAGAAGGATTTCGACGACATCGCCAAGCTCGCCGCGACCGTCTGCGGCGTGCCCATGGCGCTGGTCAGCCTGATCGACGTCGACCGCCAGTGGTTCAAGGCCAAGATCGGCACCGAGCTGACCGAGACCCCGCGCGACCTGTCGTTCGGCGCCCACGCCATCCTCGGCAACGAGCTGCTGGTCGTGCCGGACACCCGCGAGGACGCCCGGTTCGCCGCCCACCCGACGGTCGACCGCGGCGACGGCGTCCGGTTCTACGCGGGGGCACCGCTGATCACCAGCGACGGGTTCGCGGTCGGCGCGCTCTGCGTGTTCGACTCGGTGCCGCGCCGGCTCGACACCGAGCAGTTGCAGGCGCTGCGCGCGCTGGCCCGGCAGGTCACCTCGCAGCTGGAGATGCGCCGCTACGCCACCGCGCTGGCCAACACCACCGCGCGGCTGCAGGAGCTGGAGCGGCGCAAGGACGAGCTCTCCGGGCTGGTCGGCGGCGAGCTGCGCGCGCCGCTGCGGCTGATGCGCTCATACCTGGCCGACCTCGGCAACACCGGCTACCAGGACGCGGATGCCGCCGAGCTCGTCGGCAGGGCCACCGCGGCGCACGTGCGCGGGCTCAGCGACCTGCTCGACCACCTGGCGTCGATGGCCGACGCCGGGCACGGCATGGACAGCCTGCACATGCGGCAGATCGATCTGACCCGGCTGACCCAGCGGGCGGTGGAGGCGGTCCGGCCGATCGCGGCGACGAAACAGATCTGGATCCTCAACCAGGCCGGCGGCCCGTCGCTGCCGATCATCGCGGATCCCGTACGCCTGGAGCAGGTTCTCATGCACCTGCTCTTCGCGGCGGTCAAGTACACACCGCCGGGCGGCCGGGTGCGGGTCGGCACGGAGATGGAGTCCGGCCCGGCGGTACGGCTCGACGACATGGACATCCCGGGCGGGATGCGCCCGGAGCTGTTCCCGCACCTGTATTACGGGGCGCTGTCCGACCCGGGTCTCGTGCCGGGGCCGGACCGCGGCCTGGCGGTCGCGAAGCGGATCCTCGACGCCCACCACGCGACGGTGGCGCTCTCGGACCGCCCGGGCGACGGCACCTCGCTGCACGTGGTCTTCCCGTTCGCCGAACGCGAACTCGTCGGCGTCTGAGGGCCCCACACCCGCCCGGCTGCAGTTCGGGCGGGTGCGGGGCCCCGTTACGCCCCGCGGGTGAACACGGGGCCGGGACCGCCGGCCGGGGGCGAGCCGGTCGACGGGTGTGCCTCGGGGTCGTACTGGTGATCGCTGTCGTACCGCGGAATGTTCTGGGTCGGTACCGGGGGCCGGGCCGTCGCCCGCCCCGCCGCGGGGTGGTCCGGGTCGGCCGCCTGGTCCAGCACCGGCGGCCAGGTGTCGACCGCCGGCGCCACGTTCTGTCCGTCCGGCCAGGTGTGGACCGGGGGCGCCACGTCCCGTCCCCGCGGCCACATGTCGCCCGCGGGTGCGACGTCCTGCCCGGGTGGCCACATGTCGCCCGCCGGTGCGACGTCCCGCCCGGGTGGCCACGTGTCGGCCGCGGGTTCGGCGTGCGCCCAGGTGGAGTCCGCGGGCTCGGAGTCTGGCCACGTCCCGTCCGCGGGTTCGGCGTGCGCCCAGGTGGAGGCCTCGGGTTCGGCGTGCGGCCACGTTTCGGCCGCGGGCGCCACGTCCTGGCCCTGGGGCACGGCTGACGAGGCGTCCCGCGCGCCGGTGAGCCCGGCGCGGTGCAGCTTGTGCCAGCGCAACCGGCCGCCGGTCATGGCGGTCAGGGCGGACTGGATCAACACCAGGTACATCAGCTGCCGGTACGCGAACTGCTGCAGCGGCAGCCGCCACAGCGGGCGCATCGACTCGTTGTCGAAGCGGAACGCCACCGCCGCGGTGAAGAGCTGCAGGGCCAGCATCAGGCCCCACGCGGTCACCGTCGCGCTGAGCTCCCAGAACACCAGCCCGTACACGAGCATGATGTCGACGACGGGGGCGAGCAGCGGCAGCGCCACCCCGAACAGTGCCAGGAACGGCAGGCCGACGCGGCCGAACCGGCCCGAGTCGCCGGAGTCGGTGAGCGCCTTGCGGTGCTTCCACATCGCCTGCATGGTCCCGTAGCTCCACCGGTAGCGCTGGCGGTAAAGCTGCTCGAGGGTCGTCGGGGCCTCGGTCCACGCCTTGGCCCGCTCCTCGTAGACGACCCGCCAACCGGCCCGGCACAGCGCCATGGTCACGTCGGTGTCCTCGGCGAGGGTCTCGTCGCTGACCCCGCCCACCTCGGCCAGCGCCGACCGGCGGAACGCGCCGATCGCGCCGGGCACGGTCGGCATGCAGTTGAGCACCTCGTAGAGGCGGCGGTCGAGGTTGAACCCGATCACGTACTCGATGTGCTGCCAGGCGGCGACCAGCGTCTGCCGGTTGCCGACCTTGACGTTGCCGGCCACGGCGCCCACCGCCGGGCTGGCGAACGGCTGCACCAGCATCCGGATCGAGTCGGGCTCGAAGATGGTGTCGCCGTCGACGGTGACGATGAGGTCGTGCCGGGCCAGCGCGATCCCGGTGTTGAGGGCGTTCGACTTGCCGCCGTTCGGCACCCGGACCACCCGCACGTTGGGCAGGCCGAGGCGCTCCACGATCGCCGCGGTGCCGTCGGTGCTGCCGTCGTCGACGACCATGACCTCGATCGCCGGGTAGTCGCCGCCGGCCAGCGACCGGACCGCGGCCTCGATGCCCTCCTTCTCGTTGTAGGCGGGCACGATCACGGAGACGGGTTCGGTGACCGGCGGGCCCCAGGACCAGTCGGGCCTGCGGCGTTGCCGGGCGTGCCGGGTGGCGAGCAGCAGCAACAACGCCGTACGCCCGATGGTCAGCAGCCCGACCACCAGGAAGAGGCCGGCCAGCCCCCAGACCAGGCCGTCCGCCAGCCGTACCGTCCAGATCAGCCCGGCGCCGCGCAACCGGTTGGCCGGGTCGGCGACGGGGTTCACCGGCAGCAGCGGCAGGGCGACGCTCTGGTCCTTCTCCTGCTCGGCGATGGAGAGGTTCAGGCCCTCGGTGACCGTGGTGAAGCGGTATCCGCGCGCCTTCATCGCGGGGATGAAGACCTTGAGCGCCGCCAGGGTCTGTGCCCGGTCGCCGCCGGCGTCGTGGAACAGGATGACCGCGGAGGCGTCGCCGGCCGGGCTGGCCTGCTTGACGATCTGCGCGACGCCGGGGCGCTGCCAGTCCTCGCTGTCGATGTCGTTGACCACGACCAGGTAGCCGTCCTTGCCGGCCTCCTTGACGATCTTCCAGTTGGTCTCGTCGATGGCCTGCGGCTTCGACGAGTACGGGAAGCGGACCAGGTTGGTGCGCACGTTCGCGGCCCGGGCGATGGCGAACTGGGTCTGCGACAGCTCGAAGTCGCGCCGCCACGGCGCGAGGCGCTGCATGTTGGGGTGGGTGAACGTGTGCAGCCCGAGTTCGTTGCCCTCGGTGGCGATCCGCTTGGCCAGTTCCGGGTGGCGGGCGACCTCGGAGCCGACGACGAAGAACGTGGCGCGCGCGTCGTTCTCCCTGAGGATGTCCAGCACCTTCGGCGTCCACTGCGGGTCGGGGCCGTCGTCGAAGGTGAGCGCGATGGTGCGTGCGGGCAGCCGGCTGGAGCTTTCCTGGCCGCCGGTGGTGTTGATGATCGGGCCGCCGTTGAGGATCGCCGCGGGCACGCCGGCCTGGTCGCCGACCTCGGATTCGAGGTGGTCGCTGGTGAACTCGGAGTTGATGTACGCCTGCACCACCAGCACGCCGACGAAGAGGCTGATCAACAGGAGGCCGAGCAGGACGCGCGGCGGCGGCAGCAGGCGGCGCCGGGAGCGGCTGCGGTTGCGGTTGCGACGCGACGGCGGGCGGGTCACGGGGTGGCCTTGCCGCTGGGGTCGGGCACCGGATCGGGCTGCGGCCGAGGCTGCGGCTTCGAGGTGGTGGCCGGCGCGGGGTCGGCGTCGGCGGGATCGTCGGCCGGGGGCTTCGGCGGCTCCGGGACGCTCACGGGGGTGTCGGCCGAACCCCCGCCTCCGCCCGAGCTTCCGCCTCCGCCCGAGCCGCCGTCGTTGGCCGGGGGCGGCGGCGGTGCCGGCGGGGGCGGTGCCGGGTTGGTGGTGGTCTCGGTCGGGCCGGGATCGACCGGCGGCGAGGTCGTCCCCGATTCGGCGGGCTTGGGGGTGGTCGGCTTGGGGGTCGGCTTCTTGGTCGTCGGCTTGGGCGACGGGCTGCCGGACGGCTTGGGCGACGCGGACGACGACAGTGGGGTGACGGCACTGGCTTCGGTCGTCCGGGAGCTTCCCGCGCCGCGGCGCGGGAAGACCTCGAGGATGGGCTGCGCGTTGGGCCTGGTGGTGGCCGGCACCGGGGTCGGGCTGGGCCGGGCCAGGACAATGTCCTTCTCGTCGCTGCTGTCGTCCGCCAGGCCGGGAATGGGCAGGGGCAGCACGACGCTGGAACTGACCGGCCCGCCGGCCAGGCTGACGCTGATGAGTCCCCCATAGACCATGCAGAGGGCCCCGAAGCCGTATGCGACCCGCCGCAGCAGGCGCCGGCGGCGTCCGGTCGAGTCCACGAACACCGGCGAGGGTGGCGCGACGTCGATCACCTGTGTGTCAGGAATGTCGACGTCGGCGAATGGCGGGTTATTGGGCTCCTGCATTGTCACGCGGCGAGCTTAAGAACATCTACAGAGATCTTGATCGGGGTCACCGGATCTGATGACATACGAAGGTGTGGGCGGAAATGGCCGAAACGGTGGCCACTTGCGTTTGACCTGATGGGAAAGTCGTGTGCGAGTATTTCGCGGACACCCGCTGACCTGCGCACAACATCATGGATCTTAAAGGTTACGCCGTTTTGATCGGCCATTTGCTGTCGAATTGCCGACTCGCCCGGAAGGGCTATGCGAATGGTATTCACGATGTGATAAGTGGCATTAAAACCAATATAGCTTATTGTCCGCTTTGTCGCACGTGGACGCTCGGCGTGCCTGTTCATGGCCTGGTCTTCAGTTGGCAACAAGATTCCCGATATCTGAGTATCCCCAGCCCGTTGTGTCTGCCATCGGCGGTCGTTAAACTTCATCTTGCGCGCTCCTATCGCCCGCTTCCCCCGTGGCAGGCGATCGGGGCGCGCACCTATTCGATAAAGAAACGCCCGCCGCGCGAAGCGGCGGGCGTTTCTATCGTTTCAATGCCCGCCGGCGACGAGTTGCGCCGACGGGCCCGGTCAGATCCAGCGGCTGCCCAGCCACATGCGCGTCGACCAGTCCTCATAGGGGATCAGCTGCCCGACGAAGATCGGATGGAAGTAGGCGAAGCAGAGCGCCACGAGCAGCACGTAGACGCCGACAGCGACCGTGCCGATCAGTTGTCTGTCGGTGCGTGCGGGGCCCGTGACCAGCCCGGTCGACGGCGTCATGATCGCCCCGAGGGCGTAGGTGACGGCCAGGATCAGGAACGGCAGCGCCGGCATCACGTAGAACGCGAACATCGTCCGGCCCTCGGACACCGCGAAGTAGAACCACGGCAGCAGACCCGCCGTCACGCCCGTACCGATGGCGAACGCGCGCCAGTCCCGCCGGGCGATGCCGAACCAGACCAGCGCGCCCAGCGCGGGCAGGAACGACCACCAGAGGATCGGCGTGCCCAGCAGCAGGATCTCCGCGGCGCAGCTGGGCGCCCCGCAGCTGCCGTTGCCGTTCCAGTAGAAGGCGACCGGGCGGCCCAGCAGCAGCCACTGCCAGGGCCACGACTGGTACACGTGCTTGTCGTCGAGGCCGTTGTGGAACTTGAACGCCTCCTGGTGGTAATGCATGAGGTTCAGCAGCGCACCCAGGATCGGCGGCTCGCTGAGACCGTTCGCCTGACGGTAGTGGCGGAAGTAGCCGGTGTTCGTGACGAGCCAGCCGGTCCAGGTCGCGATGTAGAAGATGCACGACAGAGCGAGGGTGAGCACCAGGTAGCCCAGATCGCCGAGGATGCCCTTGAGGATCGGATGGCGCCGGCCCGCCGAGCGCCGGGCCTGCACCCGCCACACCACGACCAGCACGGCGAAGAACGGTGCGAAGAACGCGGCGCTCCATTTCACCCCGCAGGCGAGCCCGAACAGCACGCCCGCCGTGACCAGCCACCAGGGGAAGATCCAGGGGAGCCGGGGATCGGCGGCCGGGTCGTGGCCGCCCTCCAGCGCCCGCAGCCAGCGCCTGCGGTAGTGGTCGCGGTCCAGCACCATGGCCGCGAACGTCGCCAGGACGAACAGGCCCAGGAAGATGTCGAGCAGCGACGTGCGGGACAGCACCAGCTGGAAGCCGTCGAGCGCCATCAGCAGGCCCGCGATCCCGGCCAGCACGATCGAGTGGAACATCCGGTACGCGACCCGGATCAGGATCAGGATCATCAGCGTGCCGGCGATCGCACCCGAGATCCGCCAGCCGAGCTCGTTGTTGCCGAACACCGCCTCGCCGAGCGCGATCAGCCACTTCCCGAGCGGCGGATGCACCACGTACGCCGGCCCGTTGGTCTTCTCGTCCCACTCGACGCCGTGCTGGAGCATGTCCCAGGCGTCGGTCGGGTAGTAGACCTCGTCGAAGATGTAGCCCTTCGGGCTGTCGAGGTGCCACAGCCGCAGGATCGCCGCGACGGCCACGATCAGCGCCGTGATCAGCCACGAGTAGGGGTTCCACCAGCGGTCCAGCGTCGCCAGCCGGCGGCGGACGGCATCGGGCACGCCGCGTCGGCCGTCGGCCGCCGCGTCGTGGAGCCGGTCGTCCGCGGGGGCGGGTTCGGTGGTGTCAGTCTCAGCCGTCGCCGAAGTCACCCCGCGATCGTAGGCTGCGACGGAAGAGCACGGCGCCCGGTGCCCGCGCGTCCTCGTGTGATGGACTTCTTCGGTGGCGGAGACGGGTACGGGTCGGGTGGTACTGGTCGGCGCGCCGCTGGGCAACGTGGGTGACGCCTCCAGCCGGCTGCGGGAGGTGCTGGCGACAGCGGACGTGGTCGCGGCCGAGGACACCCGGCGCCTGCTGCGCCTCGCCCGGGACCTCGACGTCACCGTCGCCGGCCGCATCGTGTCGTACTTCGAGGGCAACGAGGAGCGCCGGACCCCCGACCTGGTCGAGGCGCTGCGCGGCGGCGCGGTCGTCGCCGTCGTCACCGACGGCGGCATGCCGAGCGTCTCGGATCCGGGATACCGCCTGGTCCGAGCCGCGCTGGACGCGGGCTTCCCGGTCACGGCCGCGCCGGGCCCCAGCGCCGTGACCACCGCGCTGGCGCTGTCCGGCCTGCCGAGCGACCGGTTCTGCTTCGAGGGCTTCCTGCCCCGCACCGGCTCGGGCCGCCGCTCCCGGCTGCGCGAACTCGCCGCCGAACCGCGCACGCTCGTCTTCTTCGAGGCGCCGCACCGGATCACCGCGGCGCTGACCGACCTCGCCGCGACCTTCGGCGCCGGCCGGGACGCGGCGGTCTGCCGCGAGCTGACCAAGACCTACGAGGAGATCCGCCGCGGCCCGCTGGGTGAGCTCGCCGAGTGGTCGGCCGAGGCGGGGCCGCGCGGAGAGATCACGGTGGTCGTCGCCGGTGCGCCGGCTGGGCCGGCCGAGCGGCCGGCCGACGAGGAACTGCGCGCCGCGGTCGCGGAGCGCGAGGCCGGCGGCGCCTCGCGGCGTGACGCCATTCAGGCCGTGGCCGACGCGTACGGGTTGCGCAAGCGCGAGGTCTACGCACTGGTGCACGCTCAGTAGGCGACGGCGAGGAACCCGGCGAGCAGCGCGAGCGGGCCCGCCAGGCTGAGCAGCAGCGCGCCGTGCCGGGCCCGGGCGGTGTCCAGCCGGCGCGCCCCGGTCAGCCCGGCGATGCCCAGCCCGCAGAGCAGCACCAGCACGAAGCTGAGCGCCCAGCGCAGGTGCACGAGGGTGCCGGTGCCGCCGGCGTACGCCTGGCGGCTCCCGCTGTCGACCATCCGGGCCGGGGTGACCGAGCCGGTGGCGCGCCCGGCGGGCGCGACGCCCAGCAGGGTCAGGTCGTCCACCCGGTAGGCGCCGTCCGCGGCGGCGAACTGGCCCGTGCAGCGTTGGGTGACGCCCGAGCCGGTGCACCGCAGGACGGTGGCGGTGCCCCGGTCGCCGTGCCCCACCGCGAGCCAGAACGGCTCGGCGCTCACCCAGGCGAAGAAGGCCGCGATCAGGCCGAGCGCGAGCAGGCCGAGCAGGCCCGTCGCCGGGCGGCGCGGGTGGCGGACCCCGCGGCGGGGCGCCCGGACGGCGTTCCCGGGCCGCTCGGGGCTCGCCTGCGGCAGATCCGGCTCCGGGTTCTCCCCGCCGGCCTGCCAGAACGGCGAGGTCTCGAGCAGGGCGGTGGCGCGCTCCTGGCGTACCCGGTCCTGCAGCGCGCGATCCGCCCGGGCCGCGTCGCGGGCCCGGCCGGTCTGGGAGAGCCCGGAGGGTTGCTGTCCGGGCACGGCGCCGCGGTCCAGGGCCACGGTCGGCCGGTTGTGGTCCGGTTCGGGCAGGATCATCACGTCCGGCGCGATATCGGGCCGCGGCCGCTCCAGCGGGATGGCGTCGAGCAGGCCGAGAAGCTTCGGCTCGTGCTCGGGCTCGCCCCTGGACGTGTACCCGGTGCCGTCGCCCTCGGTGTTGAAGCGCTCGGCGTCCAGGTCGTCGTGGCGCTGCTCGACGCCCTTGGCGGCGGTGCCGGGCGTCTCGTCGGGCTCCGGCTCGGCGGGCGGCGTCAGGACGGCCGTCAGGACCGCCGGCGGCGCGTCGCTCGGCGCCTCGGCGGGCGGCGCCACGACGGCCGTCAGGACCGCCGGCGGCGCGTCGCTCGGCGCCTCGGCGGCTTCGTCGGACACCGTCGCGGCCGTGTCCTGCTCGGCGGCCGGGTGTGTCTCGGCGGGCTCGTCGCCCTCGGCCGGCGCCGCGCGGGGGCGGGGATGCCGCGGCAGCCCGGCCGGCGGGGCCTCTTCGCCGACCTCGTCGACGTGCCACCAGGTGGCCTCGGGATCGGCGTACGACCAGGGGTCGCCCTCGTTGTGAGGCGTTTCCCCAGGTTGTGGCGCGTCACCCGTCATGGCTCCCATTGGACTACGGGTTCCGGCGGTGATCAGGGAGATACTCGGGCGTGTCGGGACAAAAAGGTCAGGCGGCCGGGCGTTCGCCAGGCCGGGGTGGCGGTCACTACTCTTGGGCACCATGAGTCACGTTCTCGCCGCGGTCGCCTGGCCTTACGCCAACGGCCCGCGCCACATCGGTCATGTCTCCGGCTTCGGGGTGCCCTCCGACGTTTTCAGCCGGTACATGCGGATGTCCGGCCACGATGTGCTCATGGTCTCGGGCACCGACGAGCATGGCACGCCGATCCAGGTGCAGGCTGACGCGGACGGCGTCACGCCCCGCCAGCTCGCCGACCGTTACAACCGGGTGATCGTCGAGGACCTGCAGGGCCTCGGGCTCTCCTACGACCTGTTCACCCGGACCACCACCCGCAACCACTACGCGGTCGTCCAGGAGCTGTTCACCGGCCTCAACGAGAACGGCTACATCGTCGCCAAGACGACGCTGGGCGCGATCTCCCCGTCGACCGGCCGCACGCTGCCGGACCGCTACATCGAGGGCACCTGCCCCATCTGCGGCTACGAGAGCGCCCGCGGCGACCAGTGCGACAACTGCGGCAACCAGCTCGACCCCGAGCAGCTGCTCAACCCGCGCTCGCGGATCAACGGCGAGACCCCGAAGTTCGTCGAGACCGAGCACTTCTTCCTCGACCTGCCGGCCTTCGCCCAGTCGCTGGGCAAGTGGCTGGACGCCCGCGACGGCTGGCGTCCCAACGTGCTGAAGTTCTCCCGCAACCTGCTCGACGACCTGCAGCCGCGGGCCATCACCCGCGACCTCGAGTGGGGCATCCCGATCCCGCTGGACGGCTGGCGGGACCGCGCCGACAAGCGCATCTACGTGTGGTTCGACGCGGTCATCGGCTACCTGTCGGCGTCGATCGAGTGGGCCCGCCGCTCCGGCGACCCGGAGGCGTGGCGGCGGTGGTGGTCGGCCGACGCGCAGGGCAAGGACGCGCTCGGCTACTACTTCATGGGCAAGGACAACATCGTCTTCCACTCGGTGATCTGGCCGTCGCTGCTGCTCGGCTACTCCGGGGCGGGCGACAAGGCGGGCAACCCCGGCTCGCTGGGCGCCCTGAACCTGCCCACCGAGGTCGTCTCGAGCGAGTACCTGACGATGGAGGGCCGCAAGTTCTCCTCCTCGCGCAAGGTGGTCATCTACGTCCGGGACTTCCTGGAGCGCTACGACGCCGACGCGCTGCGGTACTTCATCGCCGCGGCCGGCCCGGAGTCCAACGACACCGACTTCACCTGGGCGGAGTTCGTCCGGCGCAACAACGACGAGCTCGTCGCCGGCTGGGGCAACCTGGTCAACCGGTCGATCTCGATGGCGGCCAAGAACTTCGGCGAGATCCCCGCGGCGCTGGACCTGACGCCCGACGACCTCGCCCTGCTGGAGACGGCGCGGGCCGGCTTCGCGACCGTGGGCGAGCTGATCGGCAAGCACCGGCAGAAGGCGGCGATCGGCGAGGCCATGCGGGTCGTCGCCGAGGCGAACAAGTACCTCTCCGACCAGGCGCCGTGGAAGCTCAAGACCGAGCAGGAGAAGCCGCGGATGGGCACCGTCCTGCACGTGGCGCTGCAGGTCGTCAGCGACGCGAACACCCTGCTCACCCCGTTCCTGCCGCACTCGGCGCAGAAGGTGCACGAGCTGCTCGGCGGCACCGGCGTGCACGCGCCGATGCCGTCCATCGTGGAGGTCGAGGACCTCGACGGCGGCCCGGGCTATCCGGTGCTGACCGGCGATTACACCGTCGGCGCGCGCTGGGAGTCGGTGCCGCTGGTCGCGGGCACGCCGCTGGCGGCCCCGAAGCCGGTGTTCCGCAAGCTCGACCCGTCGGTCGTCGAGGAGGAGCTGGAGCGCCTCGCCTCCTAGGCGCGGGATTCGCGAGCCTGCGCCGCCTCCGGGCGGCGCCGGCCTAGAGCACGTACGGGAGCTCGGCGATGTGGTGATCGCTCAGCTCGCGTACGGGTGCCCAGACCTCGTACACGCCGCGCTCGTAGCAGCGGGCGCCGACGGCGGAGACCGTGTCGGCGTCCGGGTGCACGAGGCGCAGGCGCGCCCAGTCGTCGTCGCGCTGCAGCACCCAGCAGGTGGCGGTGCGCCACTGTGCCTTCTCGGCCCGGCGGCTCAGCGTCGACACCGGATAGCGCGCGGCGCGGGTCAGCGCCCGTACCCGGAATTCCCCCGGCGGGTCGGCCACCGCCTGGTACTCGTTCTCGTTGATCCGGCCGACCAGCCGCGCCGAGCCGGCGTCCGTGCACGGCACGTACTCGCGGCCGGGGCTCACGCCGGGAATCCCGTCCAGCAGGTGCCGCCAGCGCGGCCCGGCCAGCCGCAGCCAGCCGTGCTGCTCGGGCTGGTAGGAGTAGAGCACCACCTCGTCGCCGGTGCCCGGGTGGGCGAGCAGTTGCGCGTTGGCGGGCAGCGGCAGGTCGGCGAAGCCCGCCGTGACGAACTCGGGGATCAGGTCGTCGGCGCTCGGGGTGAAGCCGGTGCCGAGCACCATCGGGCCGATCCGCGAGTGCGCCGGCAGCGCCGGCAGTCCGCTGTGGACCTCGCCCATCGGGATCTCGTAGTCGCTCGGGTCGACCGCGCGCCAGCGCAGCGCGTAGACCACGTCGGTGTCGCCGGAGCCGTCCGTGCGCAGCAGCCCCAGCTCGGCCGGGGTGTGCAGGTGGGCGATGTCGCAGGCGCGGTAACAGAAGCCGTACGGCTGCCAGCCGGCCAGATGACCGGCGAACTGGGCGGCGGAGAGGATCTTCGTCATCCGGGTGCCGCGGCGCACGGCTGCGGTGTTCCGGATGCCCTGCAGCACGGCGTCGTCGAGGTGCCCGGCGGACTGGGCCATGGCCTGGACGCGGTCCCAGGTCAGCTCGCGGCGCAGCGGTGCCATCAGGGCTGGTTCGAGAGGATCGGTGCCGACGGCGGCGTCCTCACCGGTCACGGTCACCAGGTGAAGCTAGGCCCCGAGAGTGGATTCCGGGTGAACGCCGGGTGACCCGCAGTGCATGAAAAAAACTCTCACGGACCGATATGTGATCCTGAAGGGCGATGAACAGCACTCCACCTTCCGAATCGCGCAAGGCGCGGGCCGCTCGGCGTGCGGGGGAGTTCCCGCCCGCCCCCGAGCCGCTGGCCGTACCCGTCTTCGACAGCCACACCCATCTCGACATCACCGTGCACGAGGCCGGGGTGCCCGACGGCGCCGGCGGCGACCCCGTCGAGGCGCTGATCGGCGCGGCGGCGAAGTCCGGCGTGGACCGGCTGCTGCAGGTCGGCGTCGACGTGGCGTCCTCGCGCTGGGGCGCCGCGTTGGCCGCCCGCCACCCGTCGGTGCTCGCCGCGGTCGCCCTGCACCCGAACGAGGCGCCACGACTGTCCGACCTGGACGCCGCGCTGCGCGAGATCGAGGCGCTCGCCGCCGAGCCCCGCGTCCGCGGCGTCGGCGAGACCGGGCTGGACACCTTCCGCACCGGCGAAGACGGCCGGGCGGCACAGGAGCTCAGCTTCCGCGCACACATCGCGATCGCCAAGCGGTACGCGAAGCCGCTGATCATCCACGACCGCGAGGCGCACGCCGAGGTGCTGCGGGTGCTCGACGAGGAGGGCGCGCCCGATGTCGTGGTGCTGCACTGCTTCTCGGGCGACGCGGACTTCGCCGCCGAGTGCGTCCGCCGGGGTTATCTGCTCAGCTTCGCCGGTACGGTCACCTTCGCCAGCGCCACCGGCCTGCGGGAGGCGGCCGCGCTGACGCCGCCGGAGCAGATGCTGGTGGAGACGGACGCCCCGTACCTGACGCCGGTGCCGTACCGGGGGCGCCCCAACGCGTCGTACCTGATCCCGCTGACGATGCGGGCGCTCGCCGAGACCACCGGCACCGACCTGGACGCGCTCTGCGCGGCCGTCTCGGCGAACGGGGAGCGGGCCTTCGGCCCCTGGCGGTAGGCCGTCTCAGCCGGGCAGCGGGTAGGCGGCGCAGTCGAGCTGCTCGCCCAGGCCGCCGAGCAGCTTCGCGAACGTCGTGGGCGCCGCCGCCAGCGGCCCCCGGGAGACGAACCGGACCGCCCAGCGGTGCCCGGGCGCGACGTTGAAGATGCGGTAGATCACCAGCGACCCGCGCTCGTCCGCCTCGACGCTGGTGACGCCGCGATACCACCACTCGCCCTGATGGGCGATCGAACGCGCGACCCGGTCCAGGGTCACCGTCATCGTGCTGCCCTCCAGGGTGACGGTGAACTCGTCACCCCGGGCCGGCGTTGCGGAGCCGGTGGCTGCCAGCGGCGACCGCCCGCCCGGCCGCGCGTCGAGTAGCACCTCGGCGACCTTGTCCGGTGTCGCCTCCACCACGCCCCGCAGCTCGAGCAGCTCCGTCATTGTCTTGTTCTACCGTGCCGGAGCAAGCCGCCGCTGCCCCGTAGCCCACCGTCACCCCCGGGCAGCCGTAGGCTCTGACCTCATGGCTGATGCACTGAGCAATTTTCAACCTGGCCTCGGGCCAGAGGCATCCGGGCCGTCGACCCCCGCCGGGCAGTGCCGCCCGGGCCACGTTGAAAAAGGCTCACTCCTCGGCCCGGCGGAGATCCGGGAGCTTGCCGCGCGCCTCGGCATCGCACCGACGAAGAAGCTCGGCCAGAACTTCGTGCACGACCCGAACACGGTGCGCCGGATCGTCGCCGCGGCCGGTCTGACCGGCGACGACGTGGTGCTGGAGGTCGGGCCCGGGCTGGGTTCGCTCACCCTGGGCCTGCTCGGGGTGGCGGCGCACGTGCACGCCGTCGAGCTGGATCCAGCGCTCGCCGCCGCGCTGCCGGCGACCGTCGAGCAGCGCGCCGACGTCACGAAGCTGACCGTGCACCATGCCGACGCCCTGCGGATCAAGGGCTCGGTGCTGAGCCCGGCGCCGACGATGCTGGTGGCGAACCTGCCGTACAACGTCGCCGTGCCGGTCGTGCTGCACCTGCTGGCCGAGTTGCCGACGCTGCGCGGTGGCCTGGTGATGGTGCAGAAGGAGGTCGCCGACCGGCTGGTGGCCGGACCCGGCTCGAAGGTCTACGGCGTCCCCTCGGTCAAGCTCGCCTGGTACGCGGCCGCGCGCGCCGCGGGGCGGGTGCCGCCGGCGGTGTTCTGGCCGGTGCCGAACGTGGATTCCGGCCTGGTGGCCTTCGCGGGCCGCGAGGCGCCCGCCGAGGTCGACCGCCGGGTCGTCTTCCAGGTGGTGGACGCCGCTTTCGCGCAGCGCCGCAAGACGCTGCGGGCCGCGCTGGCCGGCTGGGCGGGCGGCGCCGACCTGGCTGAGAAGGTGCTGGTGACGGCGGGGGTGAGCCCGCAGGCCCGCGGGGAGTCGCTCTCGGTGGCGCAGTTCGCCGCGATCGCGGCCGCCGCGATCGCCACCGGGCACGGCGGTAAGCTCAGCGCGTCCGGCAGGCGGCACGAGGAGGTGGACTCATGACGGCGCAACCGATGGCCCACGTGTCGACCCCTGACCCGGACGTCACTCCGTGACGGAGGCGTGGGGTCCGGACGACGACAAGCCTCGCCGGTTCGCCGGTCCCGTCAGGGTCCGGGTGCCCTCGAAGATCAATCTGCATCTCGGGGTCGGCCCGCTGCGCGCCGACGGCTTTCACGAGCTCAACACCGTCTATCACGCGATCAGCCTCTTCGATGAGCTGACCGCGCGGCCCGGCGACACCCTCGCGCTGACCATGGAGGGCGAGGGCGCCGGCGAGCTCGCCCTCGACGACAGCAACCTGATCATGCGGGCCGCCCGGGCGCTGGCCGCCAAGGGCCGGGTCCCCGCGCACGCCCGCCTGCACCTGCGCAAGTCGATCCCGCTCGCGGGCGGCCTGGCGGGCGGCAGCGCCGACGCGGCCGCCACCCTGCTCGCCTGCGACCTGCTCTGGGGCACCGGCTTCTCCCGGGACGAGCTCGCCGCGATCGGCGCCGAGCTGGGTTCGGACGTGCCGTTCCTGCTGCACGGCGGCACCGCGCTGGGCACCGGGCACGGCGAGTCGGTCAGCCCGATCCTGGCCCGGCCCACCACCTGGCACTGGGTGGTCGCCATCGCCGACGGGGGCCTGTCCACCCCCGAGGTCTACCGGGAGCTGGACCGGCTGCGGGACAGCCCGTGGCCGCCGCCGGCCCAGCAGAGCGCGGACGCGCTGATGACCGCCCTGCGCCAGCGCGATCCGGCGGTGCTCGGCGCGGCGCTCGCCAACGACCTGCAGCCGGCCGCGCTGTCGCTGCGCCCGGTGCTGGCCGACGTGCTCAAGGCCGGCGCCGAGGCGGGCGCCGTCGCCGGCATCGTCTCCGGTTCCGGACCCACCTGTGTCTTCCTCGCCGCCGACGGCGTGCACGCCGAGCGGGTCGCGGCCGGGCTGACCGCCGCCGGGGTGTGCCGCTCGGCGGTAACCGCACGCGGGCCCATGCCGGGCGCCCGGGTAACCTAGGGACATCGTGGCCAACATCATCAACCTGGACCGGGTGAACAAGGGCTACGGAGCCGCCGGTCAGCTGCTCACCGACGTGTCCCTCGGGCTGGACGACGACGCGCGTCTCGGCATCGTCGGCCTCAACGGGGCGGGCAAGTCCACCCTTCTGCGCCTGCTCGCCAAGATCGAGGAACCCGACTCGGGCCGGGTCACGCACCGCCGTGACCTGCGCGTCGCCGCGCTTCCGCAGACGCTGACGCTCGCGCCCGACGCGACCGTGCGCGATGTTGTGCTGGGCACCGCCTGGCTGCGCGAGGGCATGGGCGCCGAGCACGAATGGGCCGGCGACGCCGGAGTGCGGACCATCCTCGACGGCCTCGGCATGGGCCACCTCGGCCTCGAGACGCCCGTCGGCCCGATGTCCGGCGGTGAGCGCCGCCGGGTCGCGCTGGCCGCGCTGCTGGTCCGCGAGTCCGACCTGCTGATCCTCGACGAGCCCACCAACCACCTCGACGTGGCCGGCGTCGACTGGCTGGCCCGCCATCTGCTGGGCCGCCGCGGCGCGCTCGTCGTCGTCACCCACGACCGCTGGTTCCTCGACGCCGTCTGCACCGCGACCTGGGAGGTCGTGGACGAGCAGGTGCACGCGTACGAGGGTGGCTATGCGGCCTGGACCCTCGCCCGGGCCGAGCGGCTGCGGGTCGCCGCGTCGGTGGAGGCCCGCCGGCAGAACCTGCTCCGCAAGGAGATCGCCTGGCTGCGCCGGGGCCCGCCGGCCCGGACGTCGAAGCCGCAGTTCCGCATCGACGCCGCCAACGCGCTGATCGCCGACGTGCCGCCGGTGCGTGACAAGGTCAGCCTGCAGCGGCTGGCCACCACCCGGCTGGGCAAGCAGGTCTACGACCTCGAGGACGTCACGCTGGTTGCCGGGCCGAAGCCGATCTTCAACGACCTGACCTGGCAGGTCGGTCCGGGTGATCGGATCGCCATCCTGGGCGCCAACGGCGCCGGCAAGACCACGCTGCTGCGGCTGCTCGCCGGGATCACCCGGCCGGACGGCGGGCGGCTGGTGACCGGCTCGACCGTGCGCCCCGCGTTCCTGTCCCAGGAGCTCACCGAGCTGCCCGGGCACCTACGGCTGCTCGAGGCGGTCGAGGAGGTCGCGAAGCGGGTCAAGCTCGGCGACCGCGAGCTCTCGGCCGGCCAGCTGGCGGAGGTGTTCGGCTTCACCGACAAGCGCATCTGGACGCCGGTCAGCGACCTGTCCGGCGGCGAGCGCCGGCGGCTGCAGCTGCTGCGCCTGCTCGCCACCGAGCCGAACGTGCTGCTGCTCGACGAGCCGACCAACGACCTCGACACCGACACGCTCGCGTCGCTCGAGGACCTGCTCGACTCCTGGCCCGGCACGATGATCGTGGCCAGCCACGACCGCTACCTGGTCGAGCGGGTGACCGACACGGCGTTCGGGATGTTCGGCGACGGCCGGCTGGTGCACCTGCCCGGCGGCATCACCGAATACCTGTCCCGGGCCGGGAACCCGGCGGCCCCGCCGCAGACGGCGGCGGCGACGGGCCGGGCTGCGGCCCCTGCCGCGGCCGGGGCCGGCATGTCGGCGGCCGAGCAGCGCACGGCCCGCAAGGATCTCAGCCGGCTCGAGCGGCAGGTCGCCAAGCTGGACGAGCGGATCCTCAAAATCAACGAGCAACTCGCCACCCACGGCAGCGACTACGACAAGGTCATGGAGCTGGACGCCCAGCTCAAGGCCGTGCAGGAGGAACGGGGCCAGGTCGAGGAGGCCTGGCTGGAGCTGGCCGAGCGGGTGCCCGAGGCCTGATCCGGGGGTGCTCCTGCGCGGGTTCCGGCGATGCGCGAGAATCTTGACGACACGAACCGACGTTGGGAACGGACACCATGGCGCACAATCCGGTCAACCACCCGTTGCGGCCGATCTATCGCGCCCTGAGCGCGCTGTCCGGCGCCTACCTCGTGCTGTTCGGGATCTTCGGCGTGATCCAGACGGCCGACGACGGCCTGTTCGGCAACGGTGACGACCGGGTGCTGGGCCAGCACACCAACCTGTTCTGGTCGATCGCCTCGCTGCTGCTCGGCGCGCTCGTGCTGATCGCCTACGCCATCGGCCGCAACGTCGACACCCACGTCGACAAGTACGTGGGCTGGGGCCTGCTGGTGATCGGCAGCTACGGACTGGCCGTGATCCGCACGGACGCCAACTTCCTGAACTTCAGCATCTCCACGGTGGTCGTCACCTACCTGGTCGGGCTGGTGCTCATCATGGCCGGGCTCTACAGCAAGGTCGCACCGGCGGCCGAGGCCGGCGCGCCGCGACAGGAGCGCGAACGCCAGGCACAATCTGCCTGATGTCGCACTATCCGCTCAACCATCATCTGCGCCAGCCTTATCGCTGGCTCACCGCGGTCGCGGGGCTGTATCTCACGCTCTTCGGCGTCATGGGCATCGTGGTCACCTGGGGTGACCCGTTCTTCAACCGCGGCTCCGACTGGGTGCTGGGGCTGCGCACCAACCCGGCGACCGCCTGGCTGTCCACGGTGGCCGGCCTGATCGTCCTGGTCTCGGCCCTGATCGGCGGCAACCTGCACCACCGGGTCAACCTGGTGATGGGCTGGGGCATCATGGCCGCCGCCATGACGATGATGGCGACGATCCAGACCGACGCGAACGTCATGAACGCCTCGATGTCCAACGTCGTCGTGCTGACCGTGCTCGGCCTCCTCATCCTCGTCGGCGGCCTCTACGGCAAGGTCGGCTCGGACGAGGACAGCCGCCGCGAGCACGAGGCGGCCCTGAACCGGGGCTGACCGCCGGCCGCGCGCCCGCCTTCGCTAACGGGGGCGGGTCAGCAGCGTGGGCTTCGGCTCCAGGTGGGACAGGCCGTTCCAGGCCAGATTGACCAGGTGGGCCGCGACCATCTCCTTCTTCGGCTTGCGGGCCTCGCGCCACCACTGGCCGACCAGCGCCACCATGCCCACCAGCGCCTGCGAATAGAGCTCCGCGAACTTCGGGTCGAGCCCACGGGACTTGAACTCCGCGCCGAGGATGTGCTCGACCTGGTGCGCCACGTCGTTCATCACGCTGGAGAAGTTGCCCGCCGGCGAGAGCACAGGGGACTCGCGCACCAGCACCTGGAATCCGTGCGGCTCCTGCTCGATGTAGTCCAGCAGGGCCAGCGCCGCCTGCTCCAGCAGCTCACGCGGGTGCCCGGCGGTCAGCGCCGCCGCGATGCGATCCAGCAGCGAGCGCACCTCGCGGTCCACCACGACGGCGTGCAGCCCCTCCTTGCCGCCGAAGTGCTCGTAGACCACCGGCTTGGAGACCTTGGCGCGGGCCGCGACCTCCTCGACGGAGGTGGCGTCGAAGCCGCGCTCGGCGAAGAGCTGCCGGCCGATCGAGATGAGCTGCTCCCGCCGCTGCGCGGCCGACATGCGTACCCGGGAAGTGGCGGGGGTGGCAGCGCCCCGGCTCGACCGCACGGCCGGTCGTGCACGCCGGCCGCGGGGCTGATCGCCTGTTTCGCTCTGGTCTGTCACCCGGCCATCCTGCCAGCCGGAGTCCGTTCCTACCGTCCCCGGCCGATCGCCACCGCCTTTGATCACGCTGTGCCTTCCGTGGTGCGGCCGGTCAGGCCGGGGAATCCGCCTTTGCCAGCTTGGCGGCGACGCGTTCCGGCTTCGGCCAGCGGACCGAGTCCGCCGCGCCGGTCTTCTCGAAGAGCCAGATGAGCCGGGCCGAGATGTCGATCTGGCCGCGCAGCACGCCGTGCCGGGCGCAGGTCGGGTCGGCGTGGTGCAGGTTGTGCCAGGACTCGCCGAAGGAGACGATCGCCAGCGGCCAGAAGTTGGCGGCCTTGTCGCCGTCGCGCACCTCGAACGGGCGCTCGCCGTACACGTGGCAGACCGAGTTGATCGACCAGGTGATGTGGTGCAGCAGGCCGATGCGCACGATGCCGGCCCAGAAGAACGCGGTGAGCGCGCCCTGCCAGGACATGGTGATCAGGCCGCCGAGCAGCGCCGGGCCCAACGTGGAGACGGCCACCCAGAGCGGGAAGAGCGCGTCGACGCGGCGGATGTCGGGGTCGGCCAGCAGGTCGGGGGCGAAGCGCTCGCGGTTGGACAGTTCGCGCTTGAACAGCCAGCCCAGGTGCGCGTACCAGAGGCCCTTGGTGAGCGCCCAGTAGCCGGTGCCGAAGCGCCACGGCGAGTGCGGGTCACCCTCCAGGTCGGAGAAGGCGTGGTGGCGGCGGTGGTCGGCGACCCACTGGACGATGCCGCCCTCGATCGCCAGCGAGCCGGCGATCGCCAGGGCGACCCGCAGCCAGCGCTTGGCCTTGAAGCTGCCGTGGGTGAAGTAGCGGTGGAAGCCGACGGTGATGCCCAGGCCGGACACGAGGTACCAGACGGTGCCGATCGCGACGTCGGTCCAGGACAGCCAGCCACCCCAGGCGACCGGTACGGCCGCGAACACCGCGAGGAACGGGACGATCACGAAGCCGTAGAGGGCGATCAGGATGCCCCGGCTCTGCGGGCCTTCGGTCAGCGGTTTGGGGCCGGCCGCGGTCGTCTGCCCGGTGAGTACGGAAGTCATGGCACCTCGCAAGGGTGGATACACGGGGGAGAAAAAATCAATAACCTACGCCTACGTCACCGTAACCTACGCCACCGTAAGTTCGCTACGGAGAGTGTCGGAAGTTCGGCCTGACCCGCGTTCTGACCTCGTGCGGTGCGCCCCCGCACCATCGGCGGCGCCGGCGTCAACCTGAAGCGCCCGGTCGCCGTCCGGTCGCCGTCCGGTCGCCGCCGGGGCGGGATTTCCGGCGCGCGACCGGCAAGACGCACAATCCGTCCACCGTTCCCCGCGATGTCGGAGACGCTTGTCCGGGGGCGGTCGAAGTTCTTGAGGGGTGGGATTGCGGTCGAGAACGATTCGATCGAAGAGGTTACGATGTAGCCCGCGAACATAGCCCCGCGGTTATGTCCGCTTTGCCCTCCCGAGTCGTCTAAGGGCAGGACGTCACCCTTTGGTGGTGATTATAGGGGTTCGAATCCTCTCTCGGGAGCTTGTCTGTCCGCGGCTGAGCCGTCGCCGCCGTTCTGCACCAACAGCGATCATGCATAGCCACTGCGATCAATGGAGTCCCGCGTGAGCCAGGCCCAGAGCCGTACCGTTGTCGTTCTCGCCGCCGGTGAGGGCAAGCGGATGAAGTCCGCGACGCCCAAGATGCTGCACCCGCTGCTCGGCCGCACGCTGCTCGGCCACGTCCTGCACGCCGCCGGTGCCGCGGCCGCCTCCCGCACCATCGTGGTCGTCGGCCACAAGGCCGACCAGGTCCGCGCGCACCTCACCGAGATCGCCCCGGGCGCCACCCCGGTGCTGCAGGCCGAGCAGAACGGCACCGGGCACGCGGTCAGGATCGCCCTCGACGCCATTCCGGAGGCCGTCGGCACCGTCGTGGTGCTCAACGCCGATGTGCCGCTGCTGCGCCCCGAGACGGTCGAGGCGCTGGTCGCCGCGCACGAGTCCACCAGCAGGGGCGCCACCGTGCTCGCCGCCGAGGTGCCGGATCCGGCCGGGCTGGGCCGGATCGTGCGCGACGCCGACGGCAACCTCGAGCGCATCGTCGAGGAGCGGGACGCCTCCGCCGAGGAGCGGGCGGTCCGCGAGATCAACGCCGGCATCTACGCCTTCGACGCCGCGCTGCTGCGCGAGGCGCTGGGCAAGCTCTCGTCGGACAACGACCAGGGCGAGGAGTACCTGACCGACGTGTTCGGCCTGCTCGCCGCGGTCGGGCACCCGGTGGGCGTCTACGTGGCCGCCGACGCGCAGGAGACGCTCGGATGCAACGACCGGGCCGAGCTGGCCCGGCTGCGCGCGCTGCTGCGGGACCGGGTCAACACCGCCTGGATGCGGGCCGGCGTCTCGATCCTCGACCCGGCGAGCACCTGGATCGATGTGACCGTGACGCTCGAGCCGGACGCCGTCGTCGATCAGAATTCGCAGCTGCAGGGTTCGACGTCCGTCGCGACGGCAGCGGTGATCGGGCCGGACACCACGCTGATCGACACCGTGGTGGAGGCCGGCGCGACGCTGCTGCGGACGCACTCGATCGGCGCGCAGGTCGGCCCGGACGCCACGGTCGGCCCCTACTCCTTCCTGCGGCCGGGCACCCGGCTGGGTCGCAAGGCGAAGATCGGCGGCTTCGTCGAGGCGAAGAACGCCGAGCTGGGCGCCGGCGCGAAGGTGCCGCACCTGACGTATGTGGGCGACGCGACGATCGGGCCGAAGGCGAACATCGGGGCGGGCACGATCTTCGCGAACTACGACGGGGTCAACAAGCACCACACCGTCGTCGGCGAGGCCGCCTTCGTCGGCAGCGACACCGTGCTGATCGCGCCGGTCGAGATCGGCCCGGGTGCGTACGTGGCCGCGGGCAGCGCCATCCAGAAGGACGTGCCCTCGGGCGACCTGGGTGTCACCCGGGCGCCGCAGCGCAACATCGAGGGATGGACGGTGCGCCAGCGTCCGGGCACCGTCTCGGCGGAGGCCGCCGAGCGGTTCGAGCAGCAGCGCAGCGAGGACGCCGGAGCGTAGGGCCGGGCCGCCCGGACCGAGCCCGGACCGCGCCGCGAGGTGGCGACAAAGTCGAGCGGGACCCACCCGGGTCGGCGCAAGCTGGGGTGAGGCATCCCACGCGCCGGATCCGGCACGTGGCGCCGGGAAAGCGGCGGGTAATACTTCAGGTGACAACCCCTCGATTGCACGGGAGCTGACGAGCCGATGGGCAGCATCGTCGCGGAGAACCGTAAGAGTTTGATGCTTTTCTCCGGCCAGGGCTTCCCGGAGCTGGCGGAGGAGATCGGACAGGTGCTCGGCGTCGCGCCGACCCCGTCCGATTCGTATGAGTTCGCCAATGGCGAGATCTTCGTCAGATTCAAGGACTCGGTGCGGGGCTCGGACGCGTTCGTCGTCCAGTCGGTCACCGAGGGCGTGAACCGATGGGTCATGGAGACCCTGATCATGGTCGACGCGCTGAAGCGCGGGTCGGCGAAGCGCATCACGGTGGTACTGCCGTTCTATCCGTATTCGCGGCAGGACAAGAAGCACCGCGGCCGGGAGCCGATCTCGGCCCGGCTGGTGGCGGACCTGTTGAAGACCGCGGGTGCCGACCGGATCCTCACGGTGGATCTGCACACCGCGCAGATCCAGGGCTTCTTCGACGGCCCGGTGGATCACCTGTTCGCGATGGACATCCTGGCCGAGCACGTGATGCAGAAGTTCGAGGGCCGGCCGATGACGGTCGTGGCGCCGGACTCGGGCCGGGTGCGGGTGGCGGAGCGGTGGACGGACCGGCTGGGCGGCTGCCCGCTGGCATTCATCCACAAGACGCGCGACCCGCTGAAGCCCAATCAGGTGGTGGCGAACCGGGTGGTCGGCGAGGTCGAGGGCCGGGTCTGCCTGATTGTCGACGACATGATCGACACTGGTGGCACCATTACCAAGGCGGCGGACATCCTGTTCGACTCGGGTGCCGCCGACGTGGTGGTCGCCTCCACGCACGCGTTGCTGTCGGATCCGGCGACCGAGCGACTCAAGAACAGCCGGATCAGTGAGCTTGTGGTGACGAACACCTTGCCGCTGCCGCCGGAGAAACAACTGGACAAGATCACTGTGTTGTCGATCGCTCCGCTGCTGGCGCGGGCGATCCGTGAGGTTTTCGACGACGGTTCGGTGACCACGCTGTTCGGTGGCCTGAGCTGATCCTCGGCCCGGCTCCGAGGCGCTCGCAAGGGCGCTGAGCTGGGCATGCAAGTTGCATCTTCCGAGTGAAATTTTCGCGGAGAAGGTGTTCCGACCGGACCCGCCGGTTTACCTGTGAACGCGGCAGGTAAGCTGGTGCGGTTGCCACGGCGAGGGTGCCACGCGGTCTGCTGCAATTTGCGGAGTTCGCTTGAGGCACCGTGATCGACGCGGTGCTCCGGGCCTGTGCCCGCGCGCCCCTTCGCCGAGCGCCGATTGCCCGCAGCACGCTGACTTTCACGCCGCCCGTTCCAACGTTTTCAGGAGTTTCCCCGTGTCCGAGGTAAAGATCAGCGCCGAGCCCCGTACCGAGTTCGGCAAGGGTGGTGCCCGCCGCACGCGCCGGGCCGGCCTCGTGCCCGCCGTGCTGTACGGCCACGGCGAAGCCCCCGTCCACATCGCGCTTCCCGCCCGTGAGTTCGCCGCGGCGATCCGCCACGGCGGCCTCAACCAGGTCTTCACGATCGACGTCGTCGGTGGCACGGGCGCGACCCTCGCCCTGCCGAAGGCGATCCAGCGCGACCCGATCAAGGACACGTACGAGCACGTGGACCTGATCATCGTCAAGCGCGGCGAGAAGGTCCAGGTCGACGTCCCGGTGACGCTGGTCGGCGACGCCGCCCGCAACACCCTGGTCGTCAACGAGTCCAACACGCTGGCCGTGGTCGCCGAGGCGATGCACCTGCCGAGCGGCTTCGAGGTCTCGATCGAGGGCCTGGAGGCCGGCGCGCAGGTCACCGCCGGCGACGTGACGCTGCCGAAGGGCACCGAGCTGGCCGTCGAGCCCGACTTCGTGCTCGCGATCGTCTCCGCGGCGCAGACCGCCGAGCAGCTCGAGGGCGACACCGGCGAGGCCGCCGAGGCCGCGGCCGCCGAGACCGAGGCCCCCGCGGAACCCGCTTCCTGACCCGAAGAACCGCGATCTGCAGGGAAAGTGCCGACCGGCACTTTCCCTCTTTTCGTAGGTAGTGGTCCGAGGGCTGACTGAGGAGGCTCGGCAATGACCGACGACGCACCGTGGCTGGTGGTCGGCCTGGGCAACCCCGGGCGGGAGTACGCGGGCAACCGCCACAACGTGGGCTTCATGGTGGCCGACCTGCTGGCCTCGCGGATCGGCGGCAAGCTGGGCCGGCACAAGCGCGCGGTGGCGGAGGTGGCCGAGGGCCGGCTGGGTTTCGGCGGCCCGAAGCTGATCCTGGCCAAGCCGCTGACCTTCATGAACCTGGCGGGCGCCCCGGTGGCGGCGCTGAGCCAGTTCTTCAAGGTGCCGGTGGAGCACGTGATCGCCGTGCATGACGAGCTCGACGTGCCCTACGGGCAGGTGCGCGCGAAGCGCGGGGGCGGCGAGGGCGGCCACAACGGGCTGCGCTCGATGTCGAGATCCCTGGGCAGCAAGGAGTACGCGCGGGTCCGCGTCGGCATCGGCCGGCCGCCGGGGCGGCAGGACCCGGCGGACTACGTGCTCTCGGACTTCTCCGGCGCGGAGCGCAAGGAGCTGGACTTCCTGGTCGACCGGGCCGCCGACGTGGTGGAGGCGGTCGTGCTCGAGGGCGTGGAGTGGGCGCAGAACAAATACCACGGAAGCTTATGAAATGCTGACAAACGGATAGATCCTTTCATCCGTCTTGTCCGCCTTTTGATCCCGTGACGCCACCCGGTTTGGCGCGTTGGTCACGTAGTGCACCGAAACGGTGCAAACACGTGCAGCGCGGGGGAGGTTCGGGTGCGACAGGACCTGTCCGAGGACCACGAGGCGGCGCTGGGCGAGCCGACGGTACTGCTGCCGACGGTGCAGGTACGCGAGGCCCAGCCGGCGGAGCAACTCCCGGACAGCTACGGTCCGGCCAACCATCCGCCCGCCAACCAGGGCCCGCACGCGCACCGGCCGTTGCCGAACCGGTCCCGCAACGTCAGGACCGTGCTGCCGACCCGGCTCGGCGGCGACGTCATCGACAACGCCCCGCCGCTGGCCGGCGCGGGCGGGCTCGTCCCGGCCGAGCAGGCCCGGAACCGGGCCGTCGAGCGGCACTGGTCGCCCGAGCCCAACCGGTCGTCCGCCGCCCGCCCGGCCACCCGGCCCTTCGTCCGGGTACGCGGCCGGCACGCGGCGATGTCCCGGCGGCAGTGCTGGGAGCGGCGGTACGTGCGCACCCTGGTGGTGTCCGACCTGCTGGCGGGGATCGCCGCGGGCGGGGTGACGTTCGGGCTGCGCTTCGGCGACGAGGTGACCACCTACAACCGCTCGTACCTGCTGCTGTCGGCGTTTCTGCCGGTGGTGCTGCTCGCGGTGCTGGTGGTGAGCCGGGCGTACGAGCGCCGGTTCCTGTTCGTCGGCACCGACGAGTACCAGCGGGTGCTCCGCGGCGGGGTGGGGCTGATCGCGGGGGTGGCCGTCTTCTCGTACGCGCTCGATCTTGACCTTGCGCGCTCCTACGTCCTGGTGGCGCTGCCGACGGCGATCGGCGCGGCCGTGGTGCTGCGGTTCGCCCTGCGCAAGCGGCTGCACCTGTCCCGGGCGCGGGGCGAGAGCCTGCGCCGGGTGCTGGTGGTCGGGCACGAGTTGTCGGTCATCGCGACCGCCCGCCAGCTGCGCCGGGAGAAGTATCACGGCCTGGAGGTGGTGGGCGCGTGCCTGCCGGCGGGCCACGACGGCGTGATCGACCTGCCGGTCTTCGGCACCTTCGAGGACGTCGCGAGCGCGGTCGACCTCGCCGACGCGGACACCGTGGTCGTGCTGAGCTGCCCGGAACTGGACGGCATCGCGCTGCGCCGGCTGGCGTGGCGACTCGAGCGCGACGAGGTCGACCTGGTCGTCGCCAGCGCGCTCGTCGACGTGGCCGGCGCGCGCACCACGATCCGGCCGTTCGACGGCCTGCCGATGCTGCACGTCGAGCACCCGCGGCTGCACGGCGGGGCGCGCATCGTGAAGGACCTCGTCGATCGCTTCGGTGCCCTGGCCTTGCTGATCCTATTCGGCCCGCTGCTGTTGGGCGTCGCACTCTGCGTCCGGTTGACATCACGCGGGCCGGTACTCTTTCGACAGGTGCGGGTCGGGCGTGACGGGTCCGAGTTCCGCATTTTCAAGTTCCGCAGCATGTACGTCGATGCCGAGGCCCGGCTGGCCGAGCTCCGGCATCTCAACGAGCACGACGGTGTGCTCTTCAAAATTCGTGACGATCCGCGCGTGACCCCGGTGGGCCGGTGGCTGCGCAGGCTCTCGCTCGACGAACTCCCCCAGCTGCTCAACGTCGTCTCCGGACGGATGTCGCTGGTCGGCCCGCGGCCGCCGCTGCCCTCGGAGGTGGCCGCCTACGCCGACGACGTGCGCCGCAGGCTTGCGGTCAAGCCGGGCATGACGGGCCTTTGGCAGGTTTCCGGGCGATCGGACCTGCCCTGGGAGGAGGCGGTCAGGCTGGACCTGCGCTATGTGGAGAACTGGTCGCTCAGTTTGGACCTGGTGATCCTTTTGCGGACCATGACGGCGGTCATCCGCTCCTCCGGAGCGTACTGACGACTATGAGAGGCGAGACGATGGGCGAGCAGACGAGGACGTCGGCGCGCGTTACCGGTCAGCGGGACCCCGTCGCCGACGGCGGGACGCCGCCGGTCATCGACGCGGCGTTCGCGCGCTGGCTGGCGGACCGCGCCGGCCAGGTGCTGCTCGGCGTCCGCGAGGAGATGGGGTACGCGGACGGCGCGGCCCTCAAGGCCGCCGGTGACAAGGCCGCGCACGAACTGCTGCGGACCGAGCTCGCCCGCTGGCGCCCCGCCGACGCCGTGCTGTCGGAGGAGGACGACCACTCCCGCATCGCGTGGCAGAGCGGCGAGCACGCCGTGCGTCCCGACCGGCTCGACGCCTCCCGGGTCTGGATCGTCGACCCGCTCGACGGCACCCGGGAGTTCTCCGAGGAGGGCCGCACCGACTGGGCCGTGCACGTGGCGCTCTGGACCGCCGACTGCTCGCGCCCGAGCTGCCTGTCCGCGGGCGCCGTCGCGATGCCGGCCCGGCACCGGACGCTCGCCACCGATCTGCCGCCCGCGTACCCGCCGCTGCCGCTGGAGGCCGCGACCGGCGGGCCGATCCGGATCGCCGCCAGCCGCACCCGGCCGCCGGCCTTCGTCACCGCGCTCGCCGAGGACATCGGCGCCGAGCTGGTGCCGATGGGTTCGGCCGGGGTGAAGATCGCCGCGGTGATCAACGGCGACGCCGACGCATACATCCACGCGGGCGGGCAATACGAATGGGACAGCGCCGCCCCGGTGGCTGTGGCGTCGGCCACGGGCCTGCATGCTTCCCGAATCGACGGGACTGCGCTGAAATACAACCAGGCCGATCCGAAGTTGCCGGATCTGGTGGTCTGCCGTAAGGACCTCGCTCCCCGTTTGCTTGCAGCGTTGCAGCGTCATCTCCCGTCCGTAACCTGACCCCCGCGCAAACAGCTCGGCCGACACCCGAAAGGTCTGGGGAACCGATGAGCCAGACAAAGCCCTATCGCGTCTCGCATCTCGACGCTCTCGAAGCCGAGAGCGTCTTCGTCATGCGAGAGGTCATGGCGGAGTTCGAGCGGCCCGTGCTGCTCTTCTCCGGTGGCAAGGACTCGATCGTCATGCTGCGCCTCGCGGAGAAGGCGTTCGCGCCGGCGCGCATACCGTTCCCGGTGATGCACATCGATACCGGCCACAACTTCCCCGAGGTTCTGGAATACCGCGACACCCGGGTCACCGAGCTCGGCCTGAACCTGGTCGTCGCCAGCGTGCAGGAGGCCATCGACTCCGGCCTGGTCCGCGAGCTGCCCGACGGCACCCGCAACCGGATCCAGACCCCGGTGCTGCTCGCGGCGGTGGAGAAATACCGCTTCGACGCGCTCTTCGGCGGCGCCCGCCGCGACGAGGAGAAGGCCCGGGCCAAGGAGCGGATGTTCAGCTTCCGCGACGAGTTCGGCCAGTGGGACCCCAAGAACCAGCGCCCGGAGCTGTGGTCGCTGTACAACGGCCGGCACCACCCCGGCGAGTCGATCCGCGTGTTCCCGCTCTCGAACTGGACCGAGCTGGACGTGTGGCACTACATCGCCAAGGAACGGCTCTCACTGCCGAGCATCTACTACGCGCACGACCGCGAGGTCGTCGAGCGCGACGGGATGTTCTACGCGGTCAACGAGTTCATCGTCCCCCGGGCCGGCGAGACCGTCGAGACCCGCACCGTGCGCTACCGCACGGTCGGCGACGCGTCCCAGACCGCCGCCGTGCTCTCCGAGGCCGACACGGTCGAGAAGGTCATCGACGAGGTGGCGGCGACCCGGATCACCGAGCGCGGCGCCACCCGGGGCGACGACAAGGTCAGCGAGGCCGCGATGGAAGACCGCAAGCGGGAAGGCTACTTCTGATGAGTCAGGCAGTTCTGGAGTCCGACGAGGCTGCCGCCCGCAGCATGGACCTGCTGCGGTTCGCCACCGCCGGCAGCGTCGACGACGGCAAGTCGACCCTGATCGGCCGGCTGCTCTACGACACCAAGTCGCTCTTCTCCGACCAGCTCGAGGCGGTGGAGGCGGTCAGCGCGGCGCGCGGCGACGAATACACCAACCTGGCGCTGCTCACCGACGGGCTGCGCGCGGAGCGCGAACAGGGCATCACGATCGACGTGGCGTACCGCTACTTCGCCACGCCGCGGCGCAAGTTCATCATCGCCGACACCCCGGGGCACATCCAGTACACCCGGAACATGGTCACCGGCGCCTCGACCGCCGACCTCGCGCTGATCCTGGTCGACGCCCGCAAGGGCCTGGTCGAGCAGTCCCGCCGGCACGCGTTCCTCACCTCGCTGCTGCGGGTGCCGCACCTGGTGCTCTGCATCAACAAGATGGACCTGGTCGACTGGGACCGCGAGGTCTACGAGAAGATCGCTGACGAGTTCACCTCGTTCGCGGCCAAGCTCGAGATCACCGACCTGACCATCATCCCGGTCTCGGCGCTCGAGGGCGACAACATCGCCTCCCGCTCCGACAAGAGCCCCTGGTACGAGGGCCCGTCGCTGCTGCACCACCTCGAGCACGTGCACATCGCCTCGGACCGCAACCTGGTCGACGTGCGCTTCCCGGTGCAGTACGTGATCCGGCCGCAGTCCACCGTCGTCACCGACTACCGCGGCTACGCGGGCCAGGTCGCCTCGGGCGTGCTCAAGCCCGGCGACGAGGTGATGGTGCTGCCGTCCGGCATGACCAGCAAGATCGCGGGGATCGACACCGCGGACGGCCCGGTCGACGAGGCGTTCCCGCCGATGTCGGTGACGGTCCGGCTCACCGACGAGATCGACATCTCGCGCGGCGACATGATCTGCCGGCCGCACAACGCGCCGGCGGTCGCTCAGGACGTCGAGGCGATGGTCTGCTGGATGGACGAGACGGCACCGCTGCGGGTGGGCGCGAAATACACGATCAAGCACACCACCCGTACGGCCCGCGCGGTGGTCCGCGGCCTGCAGTACCGGCTCGACGTGAACACGCTGCACCGCGACGAGAGCGCGCCGCAGCTGGGCCTGAACGAGATCGGCCGGATCAAGCTGCGCACCACGGTCCCGCTGCTCGCCGACGAGTACCGCCGCAACCGCACGACGGGCGGCTTCATCCTGATCGACGAGGCGACCAACCGCACGGTCGGCGCCGGAATGATCATCGAGGCCCAGTAGGCCGGCGCGAACACCCCGCCCCGGTGCCGCCGCAGGGCCGCACCGGGCGGGGAGATCGTCAGCCGGCGTCGTCCTCGTGCGGCGCCACGGCCTCCTCCAGGGCATCGGACAATGTGCCGGTGAGATCCCCCGCGGGGATCGCGATGCTCTCGCCGTCGACCGGCGTAAGGTCCGGCGCGGGCTCCGGGCCCGTCGCCGCACCCGAGAAGCCGAACTCGTTCGGCTCGTTGGACTCGGGCTCCACAGTCATGGTGAACCTCCAAGCGTGCTCACCCCCGGAATACCCCGCACCGCGACTCTGACACCCGCCGGGCCGCGGTGATCGACAGGGTTTCTCAGGGCAGGCGGCACGCGCCCGGGCCGGGCGTGGCGGACCACATCGTCGGCGCGGTGAAGCCGCTCTTCGCGTAGGCGGCGGCCACGGCCGCGGTGACGCGCTCCGCCTCGCCCACGTCGATCAGGGCCAGGACGCAGCCGCCGAAGCCGCCGCCGGTCATCCGGGCCCCGTACGCGCCCGCGGCCAGGGACGCCAGCACCGCAACGTCCACCTCCGGAACCGTGATCTCGAAGTCATCGCGCATCGACGCGTGCGACGCCGTCATCAGCGGCCCGATCTCCCGGATCCGTCCCGCGCGCAGCAGGCCGACCGTGTCCAGCACCCGCTGGTTCTCGGTGACGATGTGCCGGACCCGGCGCCGCATCACCTCGTCGTCCAGCTTGATCAGCGCCTCGTCCAGGTCGGCGGGGCTCACGTCGCGCAGGGCGGGCACGCCGAGGATCCGCGCCGCCTCCTCGCACGACTTGCGCCGGGCGCCGTACTCGCCGTCGACGTGCTGGTGCGGCGCGTTGCTGTTGATGATCAGGATGGCCAGGCCGGCGTCCGCCAGGTCGAACGGGATCTGCTCGACCTCTAGCGATCGGCAGTCCAGGAACAGCGCCCTGCCCTGCTCGCAGCGGATGGAGGCCGACTGGTCCATGATCCCGGTCGGCGCGCCGACGTAGACGTTCTCCGCCCGCTGCGCGAGCGCCGGGCGCGCCGCCACCGGCAGGTCGAGCCCGCCGAGGTCCACCAGCGCCGTGAGCACCGCCGACTCCAGCGCCGCCGAGGAGGAGACGCCCGCGCCGACCGGCACGTCCGAGGAGAGCGCGATGCGGGCCGGCGGCACGTCGAAGCCCGCGTCGTGCAGGGCCCAGACCACCCCGGCCACGTACGCCGCCCAGCCCTCGACCGCGCCGATCTCGGTGGACGTGAAGGTGACGGGGTCGGGCGCGAAGTCCGAGCACACCGTCCAGCCCGGCTCGCTCGACGGTCCGGCGGCGGCGACCACCCGCTGCCGCAGGGCGAACGGCAGCACGAATCCGTCGTTGTAGTCGGTGTGCTCGCCGATCAGGTTGACCCGGCCGGGCGCCGCCCAACGGCCGGTGGGCTCGCTACCGAACGCGGTGACGAAGGCTGTGGAGGCGTCAGTCATGGCGACGATCAGATCACGCGACGTGGCTGCGGTAGAAGGCCCAGGCATCGCCGATCATGTCGTTCAGGGTGTTCCTCTCCGGCACCCAGCCGAGCTCGTCGCGGGCCCGCTGCGACGACGCCACCAGGGTGGCCGGGTCGCCGTCGCGCCGCGGCGCGACCTCGACCGGCAGGTCCGCGCCGGTAACCGCGCGGGCGGCCTCGACGACCTGGCGGTTGGAGAAGCCGTTGCCGTTGCCGAGGTTGTAGATCCGGTGCTCGCCGCCGGTGGCCGCGTCGAGCGCCAGCAGGTGGGCCCGGGCCAGGTCCTGCACGTGGATGTAGTCGCGCACGCAGGTGCCGTCGACCGTGGGGTAGTCGTCGCCGAAGAGCTGCAGCTTGTCGCGCTTGCCCGCGGCGACCTGCAGGGCGATCGGGATGAGGTGGGTCTCCGGGTCGTGCCGCTCGCCGATGGCGGTGCCGTCGGGGCGGATCAGCGCGCCGGCCACGTTGAAGTAGCGCAGCGAGACCGCGGCGAGGCCGTGCGCGAACGTCTCCGAGGTGAGCGCGTGGTCGAAGGCGAGCTTGGTCGCACCGTACGTGTTGGTCGGCGCCTTGATCGCACTCTCGGTGATCGGCAGCTCGATAGGGTTGCCGTAGACGGCGGCGGTGGAGGAGAAGACGAGCCGGGGCACCCGGGCGGCCCGGACGGCGTCGAGCAGGGCCAGCGAGCGGACCACGTTGTGATCCCAGTAGAGCTCGGGCCTGGCCATGGACTCGCCGGCGGCGATCAGGCCCGCGAAGTGCAGCACGGCGTCGAAGCCGGCGTCCGGGGTGAGCACGTCACCGGCGTCGCGGATGTCGGCCTGCACGAAGGTGGCGTCGGGTGCGACCGCTTCCCGGAAGCCGGTGCTGAGGTTGTCCAGGACGGTGACCTCGTGCCCGGCGTCGAGCAGCAGGCGGCTGGTGACGCTGCCGACGTAGCCGGCGCCTCCCGTGACGAGCAGTTTCACGTCGTGACCCTTCGTAGCGCGTGCTTGACGGATGCGAGAACTCTAGCTTAGCTTTCCACCAAGAACGATCATAAGTCAACAGATTCAAACATCAGACAATGGGCAGCCGGGCGTTTGACGGAAAGCCGGCCGAGACTGACACAATGGCGCTCATGTCCGACGCCGACCACCGTCCTCGGGTGCTCTCCGGCATCCAGCCGACTGCCGACTCCTTCCACCTCGGCAACTATCTGGGTGCGGTCCGGAACTGGGTCGCGATGCAGGAGACCGCCGACGCCTTCTACTGCGTCGTCGACCTGCATGCCATCACCGTGGGCCATGATCCAGTTGCCCTCCGCAATCGCACCCGGCTTTCGGTGGCGCAGCTGCTCGCCATGGGGCTCGACCCCGAGCGCTGCACCCTGTTCGTGCAGTCGCACGTGCCCGAGCACGCCCAGCTCGCCTGGGTGCTGAGCTGCATCACCGGCTTCGGCGAGGCCGGCCGGATGGTCCAGTTCAAGGACAAGTCGGCGAAGCAGGGCTCCGACACCACCAGCGTCGGGCTGTTCACCTACCCGATCCTGCAGGCGGCGGACATCCTGCTCTACCAGGCCGACGCCGTGCCGGTCGGCGAGGACCAGCGCCAGCACCTCGAGCTCACCCGCGACCTGGCGCAGCGCTTCAACACCCGTTTCGGCCAGACGTTCACCGTGCCGTCGGCGCACATCGTGCGCGACACCGCGAAGATCACCGACCTGCAGGACCCGACGTCGAAGATGTCGAAGTCCGCGTCGTCGCCGAACGGCATCATCGAGCTGCTCGAGGAGCCGGCCCGCTCGGCCAAGAAGATCAAGTCGGCGGTCACCGACACCGGCCGCGAGATCCTCTACGACGAGGAGAACAAGCCCGGCATCAGCAACCTGCTGACCATCTACGCCGCGCTGACCAGCCGGACCATAGACGAATTGCTCGAGCAGTACGACGGCCGCGGCTACGGCGACCTCAAGAAGGACCTCGCCGAGATCGTGGTCGAGTTCGTCAAGCCGATCCAGGAGCGCACCCGCACCTACCTCGAGGACCCGGGCTACCTGGACAAGATCCTCGCGGTCGGCGCGGACAAGGCGCGCGCCGTCTCGGCGGTCACGCTGACGCGCGCCTACCAGCACATCGGCTTCCTCAGCCCCTCGCGCGGGGCCTGACCCAGGTGGCCGAGAGCACGACGCGCATCGGCGTCGCGATCGACATCCCCGAGCCGTGGGGCTCGGA
>NZ_JBEZXZ010000033.1:0-60333 GCF_040638275.1 Actinoplanes sp. NPDC026623
GCCGCCGGTACAGCGCGGCGAACACGTCCTGGACGATGTCCTCGGCGGTCGGCAGGTCGTCGACCATGAGCACCGCCAGCCGCACCAGGCTCAGCCGGCGCGCGTGGTAGAGCTCGTTGATCGCCGGTGGGCCGTCCCCGCCGGCGCCGCGCACCGCCGGGGCCGACCCGGACACGATCGAGCGCAGCAGGCGCAGCAGGGGCGCCGGCAGCGGCAAGACGAGGGTCATGGTGGTCCTGGGTTCAGCGCCGGGTCGAGGTGGGCGACGGTACCGCGATCGGGCCACGGGGTGTCGGGGTGGCGGCCGGATCGTGCGGCACCGGTGCGGCGGTCGGACGGCCGGGGCGCGTCGACGCGGTCGGCGCCGGTGCGGCGGTCGGGCGGCCGGGCCGCTTCGACGCGGTCGGCACGGGCGCCGGGTCACCGGGCAGCGACGTCTCGGCCGGCACGGGCCTCGGGCCACCGGGCACCGACGTCCCGGCCGGCGCCGGGTCTTCCGGCAGCGACGTCGAGGTCGGCGTGGGTGCCGCCGAGACGGCTGGGGCGGCCGGGGCGGCCGTCGGCCTCGGCGCGGTCGCCGGTGCCTCGTCCGCGAACGCCCCGGTGGCGGTCAGCGCACCGAGGACGACGACGGCGGTGCCGGCGACGGCGAGCGAGACAGTACGGACGGTCGGACGCATCACGGGAACTCCTGTGCGGTCGGGGGCGGGCCTTCGCAGGAGTAGACGCCCGGGGCCGCGGAAGGTTGGCGGCCGCACGGTGATCCACGCCACACCGCACCGCGCCTCGGCGGGTGGCCAGCCGATCATCGCGGCCCGACGCCGCCTAGACTCGCGGCCGTGCAGCCATCGATCCGCGCCTACGATCCCGCCGACCTCGACGCCGTCTACGACATCTGCATCCGCACCGCCGACGCGGGAGGCGACGCCCGCGGCCAGTACTCGTCCGACCGGCTCATGGGCGACGTCTTCGCCGTCCCGTACGTGACGCTGGAGCCACAGCACGCGCACGTGCTCGACGACGGCAGCGGCAACGCGGTCGGCTACGTGCTGGGCACCGCCGACACGGCCGCCTTCGCGGCGCGCTGCCGCGACGAATGGCTGCCCGCCACCGCCGGGCGCTACCCGGAGCCGCCGACGCCGCCGGTGACGCCGGAGGACGGCCTGCTGTGGCTGCACTTCCACCCGGAGCGCATGGTCGTGCCGGAGCTGGCGGCGTACCCGGCGCACCTGCACATCGATCTGCTGCCGCAGTGGCAGGGCAAGGGCTGGGGGCGCGGCCTGATGAACGCGTTCCTGGCCGGGCTGCGGGCCGCCGGCGTCCCGCGCGTGCACCTCGGCATGGCCGTCGACAATGTCAGCGCACGCGCCTTCTACGACCGGCTCGGATTCACCGAGATCCCGGTGCCCGGCGCCACCACCGTCACCTACATGGGTCGTGGCACCGCCGCGTAGTGGTGCTGCCCCGCTATTCGGCGCGACCGCGGCGCTGACGCACCTTGGCGAGCGCCTCGGCGAGGATCGCCGCGCCGTCGGCGTCGGAGCGCCGCTCCTTCACATAAGCCAGGTGCGACTTGTAAGGCTCGCTGCGCATCCGGCCGGGCGGGTTCTGCCGGTCGAGGCCGCCCGGCTGGCCGCACCGGGTGCAGTCCCACGTCTCCGGGGGAACCACGTCGGCGGCGAATCGGACCTCCACCGGGTGCCCAGCGGCACACCAGTAGGTCACCTGCCGCCGGGGGGCGGGCTCGCTGCGCTCGTCGGGACGCATCGGGCTGGAGCCGACGCGGCTACCGCGGATCGCACTGCCACTGGACACGGAAGTCACTCCTGTCTCGAGGGCGTTTCATCGCCGGGGAAAGCGGCGGTACAAGCGGCGGAAATACAACCGCGCGGCCCGGACCGGACCGCGCGGCAGAGTCTACGACTCACAGAGCGCCTGGAGAAGGGCTCAGCACGAACGCTTGGGAAGCGGACGTTAACTATCTGTTTCAGCCCGCCTGGACGGTCTTCAGCCAGAGCCCAAGGCCGACGATGCAGGCGAACCAGATGACACCCACAAGCACGGTGTAGCGGTCCAGGTTCTTCTCCGCGACCGAGGATCCGGCCAGGCTGGAGGTGACACCGCCGCCGAACATGCTGGACATGCCCCCACCCTTGCCGCGGTGCAGCAGGACGAGCAGGGTCAGCAGGACGCTGGAGATGAGCAGCAACACGATCAACGTGTACGCGAACGCGATCGGCATGGTCGGGTCATTCCTCTCGAAGGGCACAGCAGCGCCACCACAATAGCGGGTGCCCGGCCGCCACCACGAGGCGGCCGGGCATCCGGAACTCAGCGCTGTACGTGCTCGCGGAAACGGACGATCGAGGCGAACTCCTCGGCGTCCAGGCTCGCGCCGCCGATCAGCGCGCCGTCCACGTCGGGCTGCGCCATGATCGCGGCGATGTTGGCCGCCTTCACCGAGCCGCCGTACTGGATGCGCACCGCGTCCGCCGTCTCCGCGCCGTACTTCTCGGCGAGCCGCACCCGGATCGAGCCGCACACCTCCTGCGCGTCGTCGGGCGTGGCGGTCTTGCCGGTGCCGATCGCCCACACCGGCTCGTACGCGATCACGATGTTCTTGACCTGCTCGGCCTTGAGGCCCTCGAGCGCGCCGTCGAGCTGGCTCCCGCAGTGCGCGACGTGCGTCCCGGCCTCGCGGATCTCGAGGCCCTCGCCCACGCAGAGGATCGGCGTCAGGTCGTTCGCCAGGGCCGCCTTCACCTTGGCGTTGACCAGCGCGTCGCTCTCGTTGTGGTACTCGCGGCGCTCGGAGTGCCCGATCACCACGTAGCCGCAGCCGAGCTTGGCCAGCATCGCCCCGGAGATGTCCCCGGTGTAGGCGCCGCTCGGGTTCGGCGACAGGTCCTGCGCGCCGTAGCCGATCAGCACCTTGTCGCCGTCGATCGCCGTCTGCACGCTGCGCAGCGAGGTGAACGCCGGCAGCACGACCGCCTCGACGTCGGTGAGCTGCTGCTCGTTGAGGCTCGCGGCGAGCTTCTGCACCAGAAGGATCGCCTCGAGGTGGTTGAGGTTCATCTTCCAGTTGCCGGCCATGATCGGGCGGCGGGTCACGTCAGCCATGCTTCAGCTCTCCAGCGCGGCGAGACCCGGCAGGGTCTTGCCTTCGAGGTACTCCAGCGACGCGCCGCCGCCGGTCGAGATGTGCCCGAACGCGGACTCGTCGATGCCGAGCGTGCGCACGGCCGCGGCCGAGTCGCCGCCGCCGACGACCGAGAAGCCGTCGATCTTCGTGATGGCCTCGGCGACGCCCCGGGTGCCGGCCGCGAACGGCGCCAGCTCGAAGACGCCCATCGGGCCGTTCCAGAAGACGGTCTTCGCCGAGCCGATCGCGTCGGCGAACAGCACGACGCTCTCCGGGCCGATGTCGAGCCCGAGCCGGTCGGCCGGGATCTGCGACGCGGCGACCGTCACGTGGTCGGCGTCGGCCGCGAAGGCGGTCGCCGCGACCACGTCGACCGGCAGCACGATCCGGCCGTCGGCCTGCGCCAGCAGGTCGGCGCAGGTCGAGATCATGTCCTCTTCGAGCAGCGACTTGCCGACCTCGTGGCCCTGGGCCTTGAGGAAGGTGAAGCACATGCCGCCGCCGACGAGCAGCTTGTCGACCTTCGGCAGCAGCGCCTGGATCACGGCGAGCTTGTCGGAGACCTTCGAGCCGCCGAGCACCACCACGTACGGCTGCTCCGGGCTCTCGCTCACCCGGCGCAGGACCTCGACCTCCTTGATGACGAGGCCGCCCGCGTAGCGCGGGAGCCGCGCCGGGACGTCGTAGACCGAGGCGTGCTTGCGGTGCACCGCGCCGAACGCGTCGTCGACGTAGTACTCCGCCAGCGCCGCCAGCTCGTCCGCGAAGGCGCCGCGCTCGGCGTCGTCCTTGCTGGTCTCGCCCGGGTTGAAGCGCAGGTTCTCCAGCAGGAGCACCTGGCCGTCGGCCAGCGCCGCGGCCGACTCCGTCGCCGAAGGGCCGACGGTGTCGGAGGCGAACACGGCCGGGACGCCGAGCAGCTCACCGAGCCGCGTGGCGACCGGCGCGAGCGTGTACTTGGGGTCCGGCGCGCCCTTGGGACGGCCGAGGTGCGAGCACACGATCACGCGCGCGCCCGCGTCACGCAGGGCGATCAGGGTCGGCAGCACCGCGCGGATGCGGCCGTCGTCGCTGATCCGGCCCGGTTCGTTTTTGTCGAACGGGACGTTCAGGTCGGCGCGCACGAGCACGCGCCGACCCGAGACACCCTCGCCGAGCAGGTCGTCGAGAGTCTTCACGTGTGTCAGCCGACCAGCTTGACCAGGTCGACGAGGCGGTTCGAGTAGCCCCACTCGTTGTCGTACCAGCCGACGACCTTGACCTGGTTGCCGATCACCTTGGTGAGGCCGGCGTCGAAGATGCACGAGGCCGGGTCGGTGACGATGTCCGAGGACACGATCGGGTCCTCGGTGTAGACCAGGATGCCCTTGAGCGGGCCGTCCGCGGCAGCCTTGATGGCGGCGTTGACCTCGTCGACCGAGGTCTCCCGGGCCGCCGTGAAGGTCAGGTCGGTGGCCGAGCCGGTCGGGATCGGAACCCGCAGCGCGAAGCCGTCCAGCTTGCCCTTGAGCTCCGGCAGCACCAGGCTGACGGCCTTGGCGGCACCGGTCGACGTGGGCACGATGTTGAGCGCTGCGGCGCGGGCGCGACGCAGGTCGCTGTGCGGGCCGTCCTGCAGGTTCTGGTCCTGCGTGTAGGCGTGGATCGTGGTCATCAGGCCACGCTCGATGCCGATCGTGTCGTTGAGCACCTTCGCCATCGGCGCGAGGCAGTTGGTGGTGCACGAGGCGTTGGAGATGACCGTGTGCTTCGCGCCGTCGTACAGGTTGTCGTTGACGCCCATCACGATCGTGATGTCCTCGTTCTTGGCCGGCGCCGAGATGATGACCTTCTTCGCGCCGTTCGTGACGTGCGTCTTGGCCTTGTTGGCGTCGGTGAAGAAGCCGGTCGACTCGATGACGACGTCGGCGCCCAGGTCGCCCCAGGACAGGTTCGCCGGGTCACGCTCGGCGAAGGCCTTGAAGGTCTTGCCCGCCACGGTGATCTCGTCCGCGGTGGCCTTGACCTCGTGCGGCAGGCGACCCAGGATGCTGTCGTACTTGAGCAGGTGGGCGAGCGTGGCGTTGTCCGTCAGGTCGTTGACGCCGACGATCTCGATGTCCGCGCCGGAGGCGAGCACCGCCCGGAAGAAGTTGCGGCCGATACGGCCGAAGCCGTTGATGCCAACCCGGATGGTCACAGGTGGATCTCCTCGTTTCGGTCCGCCGGAATCTAGGACCGGCGGATGTCTGCGTGCCGACCGTATCGAGGGCCGGCTGTTGCTCATCTCAGGGCCGCCGCGCCTCCAGGGACAAGCCGCCGCGGCCAGGTCTTACCTGGTTCTTCCGGCGGCGCCCGGCGTGGGCGGCCATGTTGCCGGCTCCGTCGCCGTCGCCGTCACCCTATCCGAGTAGCTGTCCGCCCCTCGAATCGGGGCGCGACCTGATCGTTACCTAAGGTACCGAAAACCCTCCGGTACGACCGGCGAACCGCCGCCCCGGAGGGGGAACGTCAGCAGGCCATCATCTCCGGGGTGACGGCGGCCTCGGTGTCGGGAATGCCGAGGTCGCGGGCGCGCTTGTCGGCGAGGGCGAGCAGACGCCTTATGCGGCCGGCGATCGCATCCTTCGTCAGCGGCGGATCGGCGAGCGCGCCCAGCTCCTCAAGCGAGGCCTGGCGGTGCTCCAGGCGCAGCCGCCCCGCCGAGGTGAGGTGGTTGGGCGCCTCGTCGGCGAGGATCTCCAGCGCCCGGGTCACCCGCGCGGCCGCCGCGACCGCCGCGCGGGCGGAGCGGCGCAGGTTGGCGTCGTCGAAGTTCGCCAGCCGGTTCGCCGTCGCGCGGACCTCGCGGCGCACCCGGCGCTCCTCCCAGGCGAGCACGCTCGAGTGCGCGCCGATGCGGGTGAGCAGCGCGGCGATCGCGTCGCCGTCCTTGATCACCACCCGGTCGACGCCGCGCACCTCGCGCTCCTTGGCGGTGATCCCTATGCGGCGGGCGGCGCCGCGCAGCGCCAGGGCCGCCTCCGGCCCCGGGCAGGTGATCTCCATCGCACTGGACCGGCCGGGCTCGGTCAGCGAGCCGTGCGCCATGAACGCGCCGCGCCACGCGGCGACCGCGCAGCACACGTTCGCGGAGACGACGTGCGGCGGCAGCCCGCGCACCGGCCGGCCCCGCACGTCAAGCAGCCCGGTCTGCCGCGCCAGGGCCTCGCCGTCCTTGACGATGCGCACGATGTAGTGGCTGCCCTTGCGCAGGCCGCCGGAGGCGAGCACGTGCACCTCGCTGGGGTAGCCGTACACCTCGGCGATCTCACGGCGCAGCCGCCGGGCGACCGCGCCGGTGTCGAGCTCGGCCTCGACCACCACCCGGCCCGACACGATGTGCAGGCCGCCCGCGAAGCGCAGCAGGGCGGCCATCTCCGCACGGCGGCAGCACGGCTTGGGCACGTCCACCCGGCTCAGCTCGTCCTTGACCGCTGCCGTCATCGCCATCTTCGAAGTCACCTCATGCTTGTTTCGCGGTACGCCAGTTGCTTAACGATCGGAGCCGAGGAGCGGCACCAGTGCTGTGCCCAACGACTCAGGATCATGCTTGGGGCTACCGTCCGCCACCGCCAAGGATGCCAGGATCAGGCGCGCACCGAGCGCCTCGGCGGCCCGGTGCACCGGGTCCGGCTCGCCGACCCACTTGGCGTCGGCGAGCACCGTGTCGACCCGAAGCTGCGGAAGGTACCAGTGCAGGGCGGCCAGATGATCGGCCACGGAGAGCCCGAGGGTCTCGTTCTCGGCCGCGAGGTTGAGCGTCACCAGCCGCCGGGCCGGGCTGGCGACGATCGCGGCGGCGAGCTCCGGCACCAGCAGGTGCGGAAGCACGCTGGTGTACCAGCTGCCGGGCCCGAAGATCAGCCAGTCGGCCTCGGCGATGGCGGTGACGGCGGGAGGACAGGCCGGCGGCGCCGCGGGAACGATCCGCAGCGCCTCGACGTGACCGCTGGCGACCGCCACGGCGTGCTGACCGCGCACCGTGACGACGTCGTCGGGACGCTCCGGGTCGCCGCCGCGCACGTCGGCCTCGATGCCGACCGCGTGGCAGGCCATCGGCAGCACCCGGCCCCGGGCGCCGACCATGGCGCCGGCGTGCGCGAGCGCCTCGACGGGATCGCCGAGCAGCTCCATGAGCCCGAGCAGAATCAGGTTGCCGACGGCGTGACCGGCGAGCGGATCGTGCCGGCCGCCGACCGAGGCGATCCGCCGGTCGACGCCGCCCCACCCGGCCTTCGCGGCGCCGGATCCCTCGTCGCCCTCGGCGGGACCGTCCGGGGTCTCGTCGCCCTCGCGCTCGTTCCAGGCGGCACCGTCGGCCAGAACCAGGTCGGCCAGGCCGTCGTCGTCACCGAACTCGTAGTCCGCGTCGCCGCCGGCCGAGACGGGGATGCCGTCCGCCTCCGAGCCGCGGCGGGCCGTCCTGCCGACCAGCGCGAAGCGGTGCTGCAGCAGCGCCACCGTGCGCTGATGCGCCGGGTCGTCGCCGGCGAGCGCGGCGAGGGCCATGCGCAGGTCACCCGGCGGCAGCTGGGCGTCCCGCTCGGCGCGCAGCCGGCCGCTGGAGCCGCCGTTGTCGCCCACCGTGACCACGGCGGTGATGTCGAGGTCCAGCTCGGGCGCGCAGTTGCGCAGGCCCCGCAGCGAGACCGCCAGCCCGTGCCCGCCGCCGAAGGCCACGACCTTGATCGGCCGCCCGCCCGCCGCGGATCCGCCGCGCGGCTGCTCCGGATTACCGCCCGGCCCTCCCGGCTGACCCGCCCTCACTCCCGCCCCAGGTCGCGGTGCGAGGAATGTGCGGACAGGCGGATGTCGCGCAGCTGGGCCGTGAGCTCCTCTGCTATCGCGACGCTGCGGTGCTTGCCGCCGGTGCAGCCGATGGCGACGGTCAGATAGCGCTTGCCCTCGCGCTCGAACCCGGGCGCGGTCGTGGCGATGAGCCCGGCATAGGTGGCCACGAAGTCGTGCGCGCCCTCCTGGCCGAGCACGTAACCGCTGACGCCCTCCTCGAGCCCGGTGTGCTCACGCAGCTCGGGCACCCAGAAGGGGTTCGGCAGGAAGCGGGCGTCGAGCACGTAGTCGGCGTCCGGCGGCAGGCCGTACTTGAAGCCGAACGACAGCACGGTGATCCGCAGCCGGCGCGCGTCCTCGCCGCCGAAGAGCTCCTCGACGCGGCGGCGCAGCTGGTTGACGTTGAGGTGACTGGTGTCGATGATCACGTCGGAGTGCTCGCGGGCCTCCTCGAGCAGCTTGCGCTCGGCGGTGATGCCGTCGGCCAGCCGGCCGTCGCCCTGCAGCGGATGCGAGCGCCGCACGGACTCGAACCGCCGGATCAGCACCTCGTCGTCGGCGTCGACGAACACGACCCGCGGCGAGAACCCGCGGTCCTTGAGCGCGCGAACCGCGCCCGCCAGGTCGGTGGAGAACGCCCGGCTGCGCACGTCGAGCACCATCGCCGTGCGCCGGGCGGCGCCGCCGGCCTCGAACGCCAGCTGGGCCATGTCGAGCATGAGAGCCTGCGGCAGGTTGTCGACGACGTAGAAGCCGACGTTCTCGAGGGCCCGGGCGACCGTGCTGCGGCCACCGCCGGAGACCCCGGTGACCACCACGAGGTCGGTACCGGCCTCGTCGGGCGTTGGCTCCGGGGCGAACCCCGGCATCGACTCGGTCACGCAGACTCCTCCTGCACCGCACTGCTCTGCACCCCGTACGGGCGGACACTGCATCCTAGGCCGAAGGGTCGACCCGAGGCCTCCTGACGTCGTGTCCATTACCCGATCCGGTGCCCCGGAGGCACCGCAAGCCGCCCAGAACCACCACCACGGTGGAACGGCGGCCGTTACTCGGTCGGCGCGGGCGGGCGGGCGACCCGTGCGCGGTTCGCCCCGGACCTGGTCTTGCCCGCGCCGCCGGACGGCACGACATCCGGCGCGGCGTCCTTCTCGATCGGCTTCTCCGCGGCGGTCAGCGCCTTGAGGACCGCCTCCGCGGTGCGGCGGCCGATGCCCGGCACCTCGGCGATCTCCTCCGGGGTGGCCTGGCCCAGCCTCTTGAGCGACCCGAAGTGCCGCAGCAGCGCCTTGCGCCGGGTCTCGCCGAGCCCCGGGATGTCGTCGAGCGACGAGGCGGTCATCCGCTTGGAGCGGCGCTGGCGGTGGAACGTGATCGCGGAGCGGTGCGCCTCGTCGCGCACCCGCTGCAACAGGTAGAGGGCCTCCGAGGTGCGGGGCAGGATCACCGGGTAGTCCTCGCCCGGCAGCCACACCTCCTCCAGGCGCTTGGCCAGGCCGCACAGGGCCACATCCGTGATGCCGAGGTCGGACAGGACCGCCGCCACGGCGTTGACCTGCGGCTGGCCGCCGTCGACGACGACCAGGTTGGGCGGGTAGGCGAACCGGCGGGGCCGGCCCGTCAGCGGGTCGATGCCCGGCAATTCGCCGATCGCGGGCTCTCCCTCGCCGATCGCCGGCTCTCCCTCGCCGATCGCCGGCTCTCCCTCGCCGGCCGCCGGCTCCTCCTCGCCCCCGGCCCGGCCGGCGGTCACCGCCACGTCGCCGTTCACCGCCTCGCCGTCACCGGCCACCGCCATGTCCTCGCCGGCCACCGTCTCGCCCTCGCCGGCCACCGCCATGTCGCCGCCGATCACCGCCATGTCGTCGCCGGTCACCGCCATGTCGTCGACGGTGGCCGCCTTGTCCTCGTCGGCTGGGCCGGAGGTCAGCGCGGATTGGGCTCGGTAGCGGGCGAAGCGCCGCCGCATCACCTCGCTCATCGCCGCCAGGTCGTCGGTGCCCGAGCCGTCCGGATTACCCCGGACCGCGAAGCGGCGGTATTCGCTCTTGCGGGCCAGGCCGTCCTCGAAGACCACCATGCTCGCCACCACGTCGGTGCCCTGGATCTGGGACACGTCGAAGCACTCGATGCGCAGCGGCGCCGATTCCATGCCGAGCGCTTCCGCGATCTCGTCCAGCGCCTTGCTGCGGGTGGTCAGGTCGCCCGCGCGGCGCAGCTTGTGCCGGGCCAGCGACTCACCGGCGTTGCGCGCCACCGTCTCCAGCAGGGAACGCTTGTCGCCGCGCTGCGGCACCCGCAGGCTCACCCGGCTGCCGCGGTGCTCGGAGAGCCAGTTCTCCAGCGCGACCGCGTCCGGCGGCAGGGCCGGGACGAGCAGCTCCCGGGGCACGTCGTTCTCGCCGTGCTCGTCGCCGTAGACCTGGGTGCAGAAGTGATGCACGAGGTCGCCGGTGGTCAGGTCCTCGACCTTCTCCACCACCCAGCCGCGCTGGCCGCGGACCCGGCCGTCGCGGACGTGGAAGACCTGGACCGCCGCCTCGAGCGGGTCCTCGGCGAAGGCCACCACGTCCGCGTCGGTGCCGTCGCCGAGCACGACCGTCTGCTTCTCCATGGCCTTGCGCAGCGCGGCGATGTCGTCGCGCAGCCGGGCCGCCTTTTCGAACTCGAGCTCCTCGGACGCGTCGAGCATGTCGCGCTCGAGGCGCTTGACGAACGAGTCGGTGCGCCCGGCCATGAAGTCGCAGAAGTCGTCGACGATGGCCCGGTGCTGCTCGGCGGAGACCGTGCCGACGCACGGCGCCGAGCATTTGCCGATGTAACCGAGCAGGCAGGGCCGGCCGATCTGGCCCGCGCGCTTGAACACGCCGGTGGAGCAGGTGCGGGCCGGGAAGACGCGCAGCAGCAGGTCGAGGGTCTCGCGGATGGCCCAGGCGTGCGAGTAGGGCCCGAAGTAGCGCACGCCCTTGCGCTTCGCGCCGCGCATCACCTGCAGCCGGGGGTATTCCTCGTTGAGGGTCACCGCGAGGAACGGATAGGACTTGTCGTCGCGGTACTTGACGTTGAAGCGGGGGTCGAACTCCTTGATCCAGGAGAACTCGAGCTGCAGCGCCTCGACCTCGCTGCCGACGGTGACCCAGTCGACGGCGGCCGCGGTGGTGACCATCTGCTGGGTGCGCGCGTGCAGGGTCCACGTGTCGGCGAAGTAGGAATTCAGCCGGTTGCGCAGGCTCTTGGCCTTGCCCACGTAGATGACGCGGCCGGTCGGGTCACGGAAGCGGTAGACACCGGGAGCGTCGGGAATGGTCCCGGGCGCCGGCCGGTAGCTGGACGGGTCAGGCACGGCTCAACATTAGTGCGGACCCCTGACATGATTGTCCCGCCGGAGGCCCGTCGCCGCCGCCACGGCGCCGGGCCTCCGGCCGGAGCATTGCTGGGGCCGGCCGTGTCGGCAGGTCAGGCCGGCCCCAAGAATCTGCTAGGCGGAGACGATGTTGTCGCCGTCCACCGTGACCTTCTTCTCCGGCAGCGGCTGCTTCGCCGGGCCGCTGACCGGCGAGCCGTCCTCCATGGAGAACGTGCTGCCGTGGCACGGGCAGACGATCACGCCGCCGTCGACCTTGCTGACGTCGCAGCCCGCGTGGGTGCAGACCTTGCTGAACGCCTTGTACTTGCCCGCGGCGGGCTGGGTGATGACGTAGTCGCCCTTGATGATGCCGCCGCCCTCGGGGATGTCCGCGACCTGGGCCAGCGTGGCGCCGCCGCCGCTCGCGTCGTTGTCCGAGGTCGAGCCGGTGCCGCCGGCCTCGGCACCCTTGCTGCCGGCCGGCGCGGGGTCGTTGCTGTAGTCGCCGCCGTTGGCGCCGTTGCTGCCACCACCGCCGGTCGCGCTCGTCCCGCAGGCCGTCAGCAGGCACCCGGCGCCCAGCGCTCCGGCACCGACCAGCACGACACGGCGGGACTTGACGACTCCCGCACGGGCAGGCTGGTCGGCCGCGGTCTCGGCTTCAGGCCCCGTCTGCACGTCAGTCATATGATCCCGAACCCTTCGTTACCCCTGATCCGCGCGCTCAGGTCACGCGGCGTTGCTTGTAAGTACGCTCTCGCCACCGCAGTGGTTCATGAGCCGCGGGAAATTATGAGCCCGGTTGCTGTGTTTTCACCATGCTCCGAGGCAAACGTGAACGGCCGCACCCCGCCTGAGGTGCGGCAAATCACGTAGCTGTGTATTACCTGAAAGTCAGACGGCGGCCTTGGCCCGCGAGCGGGTCGCGCGCGGCTTCGCGGCGGCCTTCGGCGTGCCGTTGGCCTTGGCCGCGCGGGCCAGCGCCGCCGCCGCACCGGCCGGCTCGCCGGTCAGGCCGAGCATCGGGCGCAGGAACTGCCCGGTGTGGCTGCCCGGCACCTCGGCCAGCTCCTCCGGCGTGCCGGTGGCGAGCACCAGCCCGCCCTTGTTGCCGCCCTCGGGGCCCATGTCGATGAGCCAGTCGGCGTTCTTGATGACGTCGAGGTTGTGCTCGATCGTGATGACCGTGTTGCCCTTGTCGACCAGGCCGTTGAGCACGATCAGGAGCTTGCGGATGTCCTCGAAGTGCAGGCCGGTGGTCGGCTCGTCGAGCACGTAGACCGTCCGGCCGGTCGAGCGCTTCTGCAGCTCGGAGGCGAGCTTGACCCGCTGCGCCTCGCCGCCCGACAGCGTCGGCGCCGGCTGGCCCAGCCGCACGTAGCCGAGCCCGACGTCGACCAGGGTCCGGAGGTGCCGGTAGATCGCGGGGATCGCCTCGAAGAAGCCGGCGGCCTCCTCGATCGGCATCTGCAGGACCTCGGAGATCGTCTTGCCCTTGTAGTGCACTTCCAGGGTCTCGCGGTTGTAGCGGGCGCCCTTGCAGACCTCGCACGGGACGTAGACGTCCGGCAGGAAGTTCATCTCGATCTTGATGGTGCCGTCGCCGGTGCAGTTCTCGCAGCGGCCACCCTTGACGTTGAACGAGAACCGTCCCGGGCCGTAGCCGCGGACCTTGGCCTCGGTGGTCTCCGCGAACAGCTTGCGGACGTTGTCGAAGACACCGGTGTAGGTCGCCGGGTTGGACCGCGGGGTGCGCCCGATCGGCGACTGATCCACGCCGACGACCTTGTCGACGCCGTCGAGGCCGGTGATGCGGGTGTGCCGGCCGGGCACCATCCGGGCGCCGTTGATCTGGTTGGCCAGGACCGTGTAGAGGATGTCGTTGACCAGCGTCGACTTGCCCGAGCCGCTCACACCGGTCACCGCGATGAACTGCCCCAGCGGGAAACCGACGGTGATGTCGCGCAGGTTGTGCTCCCGCGCGCCCTGCACGACCAGTTCCCGGCCCGGCACCTGCGGGCGCCGGGTGGCCGGCGTCGGGATCTTCTTGCGGCCCGACAGGTAGGCGCCCGTCGGCGACTCCCGGTTGGCCAGCAGGCCCTTGACGGAGCCGCTGTGCACGATCCGGCCGCCGTGCTCGCCGGCGCCGGGGCCGATGTCGACGATCCAGTCGGCCGTGCGGATGGTGTCCTCGTCGTGCTCGACCACGATCAGGGTGTTGCCGAGCTTCTTGAGCCGGACCAGCGTCTCGATCAGCCGGTGGTTGTCGCGCTGGTGCAGTCCGATCGACGGCTCGTCGAGCACGTAGAGCACGCCGACGAGGCCGGAGCCGATCTGGGTGGCGAGCCGGATGCGCTGGGCCTCGCCGCCGGACAGCGTGCCGGCGCCGCGGTCGAGGGACAGGTAGTCCAGGCCGACGTCGACCAGGAACCGCAGCCGCGCGTTGATCTCCTTGAGCACCCGCTCGGCGATCATCTTCTCGCGGTCGGTGAGCTCGATCGTCGCCAGCAGCTCGGCGCACTCGCCGACGGACAGGTTGCAGACCTCGGCGATGCTCTTGCCCGCGATGGTGACCGCGAGGACCTCGGGCTTGAGCCGGGCGCCGCCGCAGGCCGGGCACGGGATGTCGCGCATGTAGCCCTCGTACTTGTCGCGCGACCAGTCACTCTCGGTGTCGCCGTGCCGGCGCTCGATCCACTGCACGACCCCCTCGAAGCCGGTGTAGTAGGAGCGCTCGCGGCCGTACTTGTTGCGGTAGCGGACGTGGACCTGGTCCTCGGAGCCGTACAGGATCGTCTTCTGCGCCCGGCTCGGCAGCTGCCGCCAGGGGGTGTCGACGCTGAACTTCTCGGCGGCGGCCAGGGCCTCGAGCAGGCGCAGGAAATACTCCATGGTCGTGCCGCCGGACCACGGCTGGATCGCGCCCTCGCGCAGGCTGCGCTCCTCGTCCGGGACGAGCAGCTCCGGGTCGACCTCCTTCTTGGTGCCCAGGCCGGTGCATTCCGGGCAGGCGCCATAGGGCGCGTTGAAGGAGAAGACCCGCGGCTCGAGGTCCTCGATCGCCAGGGGGTGGTCGTTGGGGCAGGCCAGATGCTCGGAGAAGCGGCGCTCGCGGTGCGGGTCGTCCTCGGGCAGGTCGACGAAGTCGAGCAGCACGATGCCGCCGGACAGCGCCAGGGTCGCCTCGACGGAGTCGGTCAGGCGCTGCTTGCTGCTCGCCTTGACGCTGAGCCGGTCGACGACCACCTCGATGGTGTGCTTTTCCTGCTTCTTGAGCTTGGGCGGCTCGGTCAGCGGGTGCACGACGCCGTCGACGCGGGCGCGGGCGTAGCCCTTGGACTGCAACTCGGCGAAGAGGTCCACGTATTCGCCCTTGCGGCCCCGGATCACCGGCGCCAGGACCATGAACCGGGTGCCCTCCTCCATCGCCAGGACCCGGTCGACGATCTGCTGCGGCGACTGCCGGCTGATCCGCTCGCCGCAGACCGGGCAGTGCGGGGTCCCCGTACGCGCGAAGAGCAGCCGCAGGTAGTCGTAGACCTCGGTGATCGTGCCGACCGTCGAGCGCGGGTTGCGCGAGGTCGACTTCTGGTCGATGGACACGGCCGGCGACAGGCCCTCGATGAAGTCGACGTCGGGCTTGTCCATCTGCCCGAGGAACTGCCGCGCGTAGGACGACAGCGACTCCACGTAGCGGCGCTGGCCCTCGGCGAAGATCGTGTCGAAGGCCAGGCTGGACTTGCCCGAGCCGCTGAGACCGGTGAACACGATCATCGCGTCGCGGGGTAGGTCGAGGTTGACGTCGCGCAGATTGTGCTCGCGCGCGCCGCGGATGATCAGTCGGTCGGCCACAGCCAGCCACTCCGTTTACGTCAGGACGATAGGCGCCGCCACCCTAGCCGCGGGGTACGACAATTTTTCCGGCGCCGAGGTGAAGCGCCGGGGAACGAGCGGGAATTCCCGTCACCCGGAAGGGGTAACCAGGCCCCGGACGTCCCACAACCGCACTCCCCCGACCTCACGCGGAGCGCTGCCGAGCAGGTCGGTCACCAGCGCCTGCAGCAGGTCGTGGTTCGGAGTGCCGGGAACCAGCACCACGACCGCGGCCCGCCAGTAGGTCAGGTCGGTGATCGCGGACCGCCGGTCGGCGTCCGTGACCACCGGCATCCGACCGTACGCCCCCGCGATGCGCAACAGGTCGGAGGTGGGCCGGGGCGCGGCCTTCCACGACCCGGTCCGGTCGCCCGGCGGGTCCGCCGGGCCCATGAAGTAGCCGCGCGGCACCGAGTAGCCGAGCCCGGACAGGGCGAACCACCGCATCCCGGCCCGCCCGGTGGTGACCTCCGGCAGCGGCACCGTGACCAGGGTGCGGTCGTCGGGCACGTACTGCCGCCACATCTGCTGGGCGATGAACGGCGGCAGCGGATCGGCGGCGACCACCGGCAGCGGCTTGGGCAGCACCGGCACGATCGCGACGGCGAGGCCGATCCAGAACGCGATCCGCCGCCGGCGCGGCAGCAGCGGCGCCCGGTCGGCGGCGAGGGCCAGCAGCACCCCGATGATCGTCGCGGGCACCATGGCGAACCGGGTCACGCTCACCAGGTCGATGATCGGCACGTGGCTGATCAGGGCGAACGGCAGCGGAATCCCGGTGTCGTGCCCGCCGGCCCGAAGCTCCGGGCCCATCGAGAAGAGCAGCAGCACCCCGGCGGCGATCGCGGCGGCCCGGGCGGCCAGGTTGTGCCACAGGAGCACCACCGCGATCACCAGCATCACCAGCATCGGCACGCCGAAGAACGTGTTGTCCTCGGTCGGGCTGACGCTCAGCGCCCGGGCGATCGCGCCGTTGCCGGCCAGCGACTGCCGCGCGTACGCGCCGAGGGCGAGCAGGTCGGTGACGAACTTGCCGGGCTCGAACGGCTGCCCGCTGTAGCTCTGCGGGCCGGTGAACTGGAACCACAGCGGGTACGCCAGCGGCACCAGCGCCGTCGCCATCGCGACCGCGATACCCGCGGCGAACCGGCGGGCGTAGCCGAGCACCGTGCGCCACGCGAACGCCGCGTACGCGATGACGAAGACGCCCAGCGTGAGCGCGGTGAACAGCAGGGTCTCCTCGTTGATGAAGACCTGGAGCGTCACCAGCAGCCCGAGCACGATCCCGCCGCGCACCGCCCGGCCGGGCTCGCGCAGCCGCAGCACCTGCCACACGATGAACGGCACGACGAACTGCGAGACGAAGTTGATGTGCCCGTTGGCGTGCGACACCATCGCCGGCGCGAAGCCGCACCACAATCCGCCGACCCAGGCGGCGACCTGGCTGCGGACCAGGTGCCGGGAAAGCACCCAATACCAGGCGAACGCGGTGCCGGCCAGGCCGAGGGTGAGCAGCACCACGACGGAGACGCCCACCCCGAGGAAGTGGGTGACCGGCGCCATCGGCAGGCTCAGCGCCAGCACCGTCGTGTTGGCCATCATGTTGACGCCGTCCGGCACGTTCATCCGGTCGCTGAACAGCGGGTTGGCGCCGTGGAAGAGCACCCGCTCGCCGTGCGCCATCACGAACGAGAAGAATCCGTGGTCGTCGTCGTTGGAGGCCAGCACCCGGGTGCCCGGGCTGAGCCACAGCTGGATCAGGACCAGCACCCCGAGCACTAGGTAGCTGAGCGAGGCCCAGGCGTCAAAATACCCACGGGTGTGCATTTCGGGCGCCGTCTCGATGGAGATTCCGGGCTTGTCCAGGACCTCCTCCACCGCGGGCACCGGTGAATTGTGCCAGAGCCGCTCACTCGCGCGCCCTGCGCGGCGACCGGCCGGCCGCACCGGCCAGCCGCACCGCACGCCGCCGGCTCTCGACGGCGACCTCGCGCTGCAGCTTGCGCCAGCTCTCCAGCCGCCGCGGCGGCAGCGTCCCGGCGGCCAGCGCGGCGGCGACCGCGCACCCCGGCTCCGCGTCGTGATGACAATCACCGAAGCGGCACTGAGCGGCCAGGTCGGCGATGTCGGCGAAGGCCCGGTCCAGCCCCTCGGCCGTGTCCAGCAGGCCGACCCCGCGGATCCCCGGCGTGTCGAGGACGGCGCCGCCGCCCGGGACCAGGACCAGATTCCGGTACGCGGTGGTGTGCCGGCCCTTGCCGTCGGCGCGCCGGATCTCCTGTACGCCCATCACGTCGGTGCCGGCGAGGGCGTTGACCAGCGACGATTTGCCGGCGCCCGAACGGCCCAGCAGGGCCAGGGTGCGCCCCGGCGCGACGTACCCGCGCAGCTCCTCCAGTCCGGTGCCGTCGTGCACGCTGACCGGCAGTACCCGTACCCGGGGAGCCACCCGCGAAAGCTGACGCGCGATCGCCTGCGGGTCGACCGCGGTGTCGCTCTTGGAGAGCACGATCAGGGGCTCCGCGCCGGACTCCCAGGCCAGCGCGAGGAGCCGTTCGACGCGGGCGTCGTCGGGCGCCGGGAGCATCGGCTCGACGACCGCGACGGCATCCATGTTGGCGGCCAGGACCTGGCCGGAGGCGTCCTTGTCGGCGGTACGCCGGATCAGCGCGGTGCGCCGCGGCAGCACACACTCCACGGTGGTGCGGCGGTCCGGCCAGCGGCGCAGCACCACCCAGTCGCCGGCGCAGGGCAGGTTGGCGGGGTCCTGGGCGGCGCCGAGCAGCACGCCGCCGGCGAGGCTGGCCCGGGTGACGCCCGACGGGTCGAGGACGGTGCAGACGCCGCGGTCGGCGCGCAGCACGCGGCCGGGCAGGGCGTCGGGACGGTCGAAGTTTCGGTAGGCGGAGGCGAACGTCTCGCCCCAGCCCAGCGCGGACAGGTCAGACATGAGTAACCCTTTGGGTGTGAGGAGGCGCGGCCCGACGGGTGTCAGGCCATGGCCTCCGGGCGAAGCCGGGACGCACAGATGACGGACAGCACGGTTCCCCACCCCCTCCGAGGTTGTCGTGATCGCGTCAGAAACGACGGTACGGTCGCCGCTACCGGCGCGAAAGCGAATTCCGGTGCCCCGGCGTCGTAGGCGGCCACTAGGGTCGAGCCGTGAGTCAAAAACCCTCCCCAGTCCGATGCGGCCGGTCATGACGACAGACCCGCTGGCCCTGATGACCGACGTCGATCAGGCGACCGAGCGCCTGATCCGCACCGCCGAGCGGCTGGACGACGCCGCGGTGACCGCGCCGTCCGCCCTGCCCGGCTGGACGACCGGCCACGTGCTGACCCATGTGGCCCGCAACGCCGACGCCTACACCAACCTGCTGACCTGGGCCCGCACCGGCGTCGAGACCCCGGCGTACGCGTCGCCGGCCGCCCGGGTGGAGGGCATCGACGCCGGGGCGGGGCGGCCGCTCGCCGAGCAGATCGCCGACCTCCGCGCGGCGCACGAACGCTTCGCGGACGCGGGCGCGGCGATGCCCGCGGAGGCGTGGACCTATTTCCTGCCGTCGACCGGCGCCTCCGCGGCGGCGGTGCCGTGGGCGCGGCTGCGCGAGGTCGAGGTGCACCACGTCGACCTCGGCGCCGGCTACACCCCGGAGGACTGGACCGACGCGTTCGCGCTGCGGCTGCTGCGCGAGATCGTCAGCGGGGCCAAGGGCGACGACTTCGCCGTGGTGCTGCGCCCGCACGGCGTCGACCACCCGCTGAGCATCGGCGCCGGCGACGGCGCGCCCACCGTCGGCGGCCCGACCCGCTCGATCGCCGCCTGGCTCGCCGGCCGCGGCGACGGCGCCGACCTGACCGTCTCGCCCGACGGCCAGCTTCCCCAGCCACCGAGGTGGAAATGACCTACACCGGAGACGTGACACACGGCGGCGGACCCGCGGTCCGCGAGCTCACCGGCCTCACCATGAAAAAGGTGTCGGTCGGCCCGATGGACAACAACGCCTATCTGTTGACCTGCCGCTCGGACGGTTCGCAGCTGCTGATCGACGCCGCGAACGACGCGGACACGCTGCTGGACCTGATCGGCCCGGCCGGGCTGACGACGGTCGTGACGACACATCGCCACTACGACCACACCGGCGCGCTGAAGCAGGTGGTGCAGGCCACCGGCGCACGCTCGGTGGCGGGCGCCGACGACGCTGCGGAAATCCCCGTCGTCACCGACACGGTGAGCGACGGCGACACCATCGCGGTCGGTGACTGCACCCTCGAGGTGATTCACCTGGTCGGCCACACGCCGGGCTCGATCGTGCTGCTCTACCGCGAGCCGGACGGCATCGCACACCTGTGGACCGGGGACAGCCTGTTCCCCGGCGGCCCCGGCGGGACGCGCAACCCGCAGGACTTCGCGAGCCTGATGGGAGACCTGGAGACCAAGGTGTTCGGCCGGCTGCCCGACGACACCTGGTTCTACCCGGGCCACGGCAAGGACAGCACGCTCGGCGCCGAACGCGCGTCCATCCCCGAATGGCGCGCACGCGGCTGGTGACCGGACGGCGGGACCGGCGTGCCGGGTTCGGCACCCGGCACCGCCGGACACGATCAGGCGCCGCCGAAGGTCTCGATCAGGATCTCGCGCTCGCCCTCCGTGAGGTTGGTCGCCAGCAGCTTCTTCTCCATGCCGTGGAAGCGCTCGCCCAGCCGGTCGAGGTCGCCCTCCTCGGTCACGATGAACAGCGCCGAGCTTCCCTCGGTGACCTCGGTGCGGATCGTCTCCAGCTGCTGCTTGGTGATCCCGACGTCCTCGGTCGACTTGGCGAGGGCGCCGATGGCGGCGCCGGCGACCCCGCCGGCCACCGGGACGAAGAACAGCGCCCCGACCAGGACGCCCCAGAACGCGCCCCATCCGGCGCCGCGCTTGTTCTCCTCGTGCGAGTGGGTCGTGGTCGGGTGCTCGGCGCCGACGGGCCAGCTGACGACCGCGTGATCGAGAATCCGGACCAGCCCGTCCCGCGCCGCGTCCCGCAGGACCAGAGCGGCCCGGTCGGCGCGTTCCGGACCGTCGAACTTCCACACCGTGAAAGTGGTCATAGTCCTACCCTTTCGAGAGTGGGAGGCATCCGTAGGTAGCAACGCACGCCCCCGGCCGTTCGCCTGCCATCCTGGCGGCCCGGCGGGGCACCCGACCTCATCCCGGCGGAAGGATATCCATCGATGCCGGCCCGCCCCGGTACGGCCACGGCAACGGCCACGATCGGCACGGGCAACAGCCCCCGGTGGCGGCGTACCGGAGCACACCCCGGCGCCCGGAATTCATCCCTGCTGGATGACGCGGCCGAGCGCGCCGCGGCTTAGAGAGCGGCGGTGACCCGGCCCGAATCCATCGGCAGCGAGAACATCGGGTAGTCGTACGCGATGGCGTTGTCGTGCTCCTCGTTCGAGGTCGCCGCCGTGCAGTCGGTCAGAGTGATGACCCGGTAGCCGTTCTCGTACGCGCTGCGCATCGTCGACTCGACGCAGCAGTTCGTCAGGAAGCCGGCGAGGATCACCGTGTCGATGCCGCGGCCGCGCAGGATGAAGTCGAGGTTCGTGCTGGCGAAGGTGTCCAGGCCGCGCTTGCCCTCGATGAGGATGTCGTCCTCGGCCGGCGTCAGGTCGTCGACGATCGCCGCACCCCAGGTGCCCTTCACGAACGCGTTGCCGTCGACGACTCCCTTGAGGATCCCGTACGGATGCCGCGACAGCTCGCCGTAGCCCGGCGCGAACGTGATCGGCGCGTGCATGATCGTTACGCCCGCGGCGCGGGCGGCGTCGACCAGGGCGACCGTGTTGGCCAGCATGCCGGTCTTCTGCATCACCGGCGCGACGGCGCTGTGCAGCACACCACCGTCCGAGGTGAACTCGTTCTGATACTCGATCAGCACGAGCGCGGTTCTGGCGGGATCAAGCTGCAGCGTCTCGGACATCGCGTCTCCCGGTGTGCGTTGGCTCACACCGACTCTAGTCCTAGCGCCTGCTTCGAAAAGAGGCTCGAGGCCCCCATTTCGAAAGAGGTACCAGTCCGCCCACGGCAGAACTGCGCGGCGATCGGGCCGGCGGCTACCTAGACTCGGGGAACCCCTCGACCCGCGGAGGCCCGGTGACACCCCACCTGCGATGGCAGCCCTCCCCCGTCCCCCAGCAGCCCGAACCCTGGCAGGGCGGGCCGGCCGTGCCGGGCTGGCTCGAGGAGCGGCTCTTCGACCAGCGCATCGTCATGATCCGCGGGCCGCTCACCGCGCAGGCGGCCTCCGGCATCGCCGCGGCGCTGCTCACCCTCGACGCCGCCGGGCCCGCCCCGATCCAGCTGCACATGGCCGGCTCCGGCGGGGACCTGAACGCCGCACACGCCGTCATCGACGTCATCGACGCGATGACCGCCCCGGTGCACGCCGTCGTCACCTCGGAGGCCGGCGACGCCGTGCTCGCGGTGCTGGTCGCGTCCGAGCGGCGCTCCGCGTACCGGCATGCCCGGTTCAAGCTGGCCGAGCCGCGGTCGGCCGCCGTCACCGGCACCGCCGACGAGGTGGCCGCCGCCGCCGGGCAGCACCTGCGCGAACTCGAGGAGGTCGTGCTGCGCCTGGTCGAGGTCACCGGGCAGTCGCGCAGCCGGATCGAGGACGACCTGTCCGCCGGGCGGACGCTCACCTCGATCGAGGCCCGCGACTACGGCCTCATCGACGACATCGTCGGCGACAAGGGCGAATGACGAACGGCGCGGACCCCACTCGGGGCCCGCGCCGTTCAACGCTCTATCGAGCTGCCTACTCTGCGACCTTGACGCCCATCGAGCGGGCGGTGCCGGCGACGACCTTGACTGCGGCGTCGACGTCGTTGGCGTTCAGGTCGGGGAGCTTGCGCTCGGCGATCTGCTTGATCTGGTCGGCGCTGAGCGTGCCGACGGTCTGGGTCAGCGGGTTGGAAGCGCCCGACTGGATGCCCAGAGCCTTGCGGATCAGGAAGCTCGTCGGAGGCGTCTTGTAGACGAGCTGGTGGCTACGGTCCTCGAAGACCGTGACGACGACCGGGATGATCTCGCCACGCTGCTTCGAGGTCGCCTCGTCATACTCGACCTTGACCGCGCGCATGTTGGCACCGGTCGGGCCGAGCATCTTGCCGAGGTCGACCATCGCGGCGTTACCCGCCTCAAGCGCGAGGGTTACCTCATGGGTCTTCTTCTTGGGCGGCATTACGCAACGGCTCCTTAGTGTGTGCTGCACGGGCCTAAGTCAGGAGCTCGCCAGCATCATCAACGCACGACAACCCCGAGACTTTACTACCGCGCTCGTTGGTGGGTCAAAGCGGCGGGCACAGTCCCGGGTTCCGCCGACAAGTGTAACCGGGCCGGTCGGGGGCCGATTACCCGGTGGGTGGACTAGTAGCGGTCGCAGTAGCAGGACTTCATCAGCGAACGGACCACGTCCACGTACTCCGGGTTCGGCAGCCGCCCGGACGCGTAGGTCTCGTCGACGGCCGCCCGGCCCGCGTTGTAGCCGGCGATCACCATGTTCAGCAGGCACATGCTCTCGTGGGTCTTGCACTTCTTGGCGCTCAGGTTGTAGCTCTTCTTGAAGTACTGGTCGCCGAAGGCCTTCGTGAGCCACGCCAGGTAGTTCGCGCCGAGCACCGCGTTCTGCCGGTAGTCGGTGCTCTCGAGGGACTCCCCGAAGCGCTGGTTGATGAACGCCTCGGTGTCGGGCATCACCTGCATCAGCCCGCGACCGCCGTCACAGTTGACGATGTTCGACGTCCAGCCGCTCTCGTGCCACGACGTGGTCAGCACCAGCCGGGACGGCACCTTGAGCCCCGGCGCCGAGGTCGGCCAGTATTTCTTCGCCGCGGCGGCGGTCAGCGCCGACTTCGCCTTCGCCTTCGACACCTCCTTGCCCTCGCGGTGCGCACACGGGGGAAGCTGGAAGTTGTTGGGGTCCTCGGTCGGCGTCGCCTTCGGCTTCGCGCGGCTCCTCGACGGCGGGGGAGACGCCGTCGTGGGCACCGGATCCGGCTCATCGGACTCGATCACCGGGTCGAAGACGTCCTCCGTCACGGACGCCGACGGCGCCGCCGCCGCGGGCACCGGATCGTCGTCGTTTCCGCGCACGAAACCGCAGCCGGCGACCACGATCAGCGCGGTCAGCGCCGTGACATGCAACAACATCCTGCGATTCATCGACGAAGTCCCTCCCCACGCCCGCCACCAACGATGGAACGCTAGCAGCGGGACGATCACGGCGTGGCCCGGAAAAACGGACGTTAGGGACGAGGTCCGCAACCGGTTCCGGGTATTGACCCCGGGACGCCGCCCGTTATAAACGCCGGGGACAATGGTGGTCATGCAGACCCGCACCGACCTACGCAACGTCGCCATCATCGCCCACGTCGACCATGGCAAAACCACCCTGGTCGACGCCATGCTGCGCCAGGGGAGCCAGTCCCACGCGCGTGGCGAGATGGCCGACCGCGCCATGGACTCCATGGACCTGGAGCGGGAAAAGGGCATCACCATTCTCGCCAAGAACACGGCGATCAGCTACCAGCCCGCCGACGGTGGACCCGTCACCATCAACATCATCGACACCCCCGGCCACGCCGACTTCGGCGGTGAGGTCGAGCGCGGCCTCACCATGGTCGACGGCGTCGCCCTGCTGGTCGACGCCAGCGAGGGCCCGCTGCCGCAGACCCGCTTCGTGCTGCGCAAGGCGCTGCAGGCCAAGCTGCCGATCATCCTGATCATCAACAAGGTCGACCGCCCCGACGCCCGCATCAAGGAGGTCGTGGACGAGACCTACGAGCTCTTCCTCGACCTCGACGCCGACGAGCACCAGATCGAGTTCCCCATCGTCTACGCGTGCGCGCGCGACGGCATCGCCTCCCTGACCCAGCCGAAGGACGGCACCGTCCCGGAGGACAGCACCGACCTCGAGGTGCTGTTCAGCACGATCCTGGAGACCATTCCGGCGCCGACCTACACCGAGGGCGCGCCGCTGCAGGCGCACGTCGTCAACCTGGACGCCTCGCCGTTCCTCGGCCGCCTCGCGCTCTGCCGCGTGCACGAGGGCACGATCCGCAAGGGCCAGACCGTCGCCTGGTGCAAGACCGACGGGACGATCGCCAGCGTCCGCATCTCCGAGCTGCTGATCACCGAGGGCCTCGAGCGCAAGCCCGCCGAGAGCGCGGGCCCCGGCGACATCATGGCCGTCGCCGGCATCGCCGACATCATGATCGGCGAGACCCTCGCCGACGCGGAGAACCCGATCCCGCTGCCGCTGATCAGCGTCGACGAGCCGGCCATCTCCATGGTGCTGGGCACCAACACCTCGCCGCTGGTGGGCAGGGTCAAGGGCGCCAAGGTCACGGCCCGCATGGTCAAGGACCGCCTCGACAAGGAACTGGTCGGCAACGTCTCCCTGCGCATCCTGCCGACCGAGCGCCCGGACGCCTGGGAGGTGCAGGGCCGCGGCGAGCTCGCCCTGGCCATCCTGGTCGAGCAGATGCGCCGCGAGTCCTACGAGCTGACCGTCGGCAAGCCGCAGGTGGTCACCAGGACGATCGACGGCAAGGTGCACGAGCCGGTCGAGCGCCTGACCATCGACGCCCCCGACGAGTTCATGGGCGCCATCACCCAGTTGCTCTCCACCCGCAAGGGCCGGATGGAGGAGCTGATCAACCACGGCACCGGCTGGCTCCGGATGGAGTGGCTGGTTCCGGCGCGCGGCCTGATCGGCTTCCGAACCGAGTTCCTCACCGAGACCCGCGGAACCGGCATCATGCACCACCTGTTCGAGCGCTACGAGCCGTGGTTCGGCGAGCTGCGCACCCGCAACAACGGCTCGCTCGTCGCGGACCGGGCCGGCGTGGTCACCGGGTTCGCGATGATCAACCTGCAGGAGCGCGGTCAGCTGTTCGTGGAGCCGACCACCGAGGTGTACGAGGGCATGATCGTCGGCGAGAACTCCCGCGAGGACGACATGGACGTCAACATCACCAAGGAGAAGAAGCTCACCAACATGCGGGCCGCGAGCGCCGACAACACCGAGCGCCTGATCCCGCCGCGCAGGCTGTCGCTGGAGCAGGCTCTCGAGTTCTGCCGCGAGGACGAGTGCGTCGAGGTCACCCCGTCCGCCGTACGCATCCGCAAGGTCGAACTCGACCAGCAGATCCGCGGCCGCGCCGCCGCGCGACGCAAGCACCAGTAGCAACGAGAAAAAGGGGGGTACGGGGCGCTGCGCTCCGTACCCCCCTTTTCTGTACCTATGCTCGGACCCGGGCCTCGATCAGTTCCCTTTTCCGGTCCCGGGAGGATTTGTAGAGGCTCGCGAACGTGGCGATGCCCAGCGTGCCGATGATGACCAGCAGCGACAGCCAGATCGGGATCTCCGGCGCCCAGTGAACGCCGTGCCCGTCGTTGATGAACCCCAGCGTGTTGGTGTGCAGCGCCTCGAGGAAGAGCTTCACGCCGATGAACGCGAGCACGAACGCCAGCCCGATATTGAGGTAGACCAGCCGCTCCAGCAGCCCGCCAAGCAGGAAGTACAACTGGCGCAGGCCCATCAGGGCGAAGACGTTCGCGGTGAAGACCAGGTACGGCTCCTTCGTGATGCCGAAGATCGCCGGAATCGAGTCGAGCGCGAAGATCAGGTCGGTGGTGCCGATCGCGATCATGACGATCAGCATCGGCGTGAACAGCCGCTTGCCGGTCTCGGTGATCAGGGTCATCCTGCCGCTGTCGAACGACGACGAGATCGGCAGCGCCCGCTTCGACCAGCGGATGAGAACGTTCTCCTTGAAGTCGTCCTCGTCGTTCTCACCCTGCCTGAACAGCGAGATGGCGGTGTAGACCAGGAACGCGCCGAAGATGTAGAAAACCCAGGAGAACTGCGTGATCAGCGCGGCGCCCGCGGCGATGAACGCGCCCCGCATGATCAGCGCCAGCACGATGCCGATGAGCAGCACCTTCTGCTGGAACTGCCGGGGCACGGCGAAGCGGGCCATGATGATCACAAATACGAAGAGGTTGTCGACCGAGAGGCTGTACTCGGTCAGCCAGCCCGTGTAGAACTCGCCCGCGGACTGGCCCCCGGAGACGAGCCACACTCCCGCACCGAACAGCAGCGCCAGGCCGACGTAGAAAGCAACCCACGCCCCGGCCTCGCGCATGCTCGGCTCGTGCGGTCGGCGGCCGACAATCAGCAGATCGACGGCTAGGACAACGACCAGGGCGATCAGGGTGGCGATCCAAACCCAGGCGGAAACGTTCAACGAGAACCTCCGGCAGACACGGTCCATCGCTGCGCCCGCTCTTTTCGAGGGTCACAGCGACGTGCGACTGTCGGAGGTCTCTTCCGCCACCGCCCGGCGGGCGGCGACCACCGGCCCCGGGCTCACCGCGAGGGTGAAGACCGTGCTGACGAGACCGGCGCAGAGGAATACTCCCCTCCTACGGGGCTATTGTGTCGCATCCACGACCGGATCCCCACATCACCCGGTCAATCGTGTTGCGCCTCTCGCGTTTTCATGCCACAGAACCGGACAGCGAGCGGGTTATCTCCTTCAGGTGTCGTGGCACACACTTCTCGGATGCCGTGATGTGCACCACTCTGAGAGTGGCTGCGCACCGCCTTCCGGGGCGGTGCCGGCCTCGGACCTGGGCACACGGGTGCCATTGCACACCACGGGTGAGCATCCTAGGAGGCTAGCTCTTTCGAATCGGCGGCGTGGCGGGTCGTTTCCGGCCATTGATGGGTCCAAATCGACCGGGATAATCCCAGGCCGCCGTAACGGCCGAGGCCACGGGAAATCCTGGCCAGGTGACGGCCGCGCCCACTGCGACAGCCCAGGCCGGGTGACGGCCGGGGACAACCACGGCCGGGAGACACCCGCCACCGCGATAGCCCAGGCCAGGTGACGGCCGGGGACAACCACGGCCGGGAGACACCCGCCACCGTGACGGTCGAGGCCGCTGCGATAGGTCCAGGCCCGCCGTGGCAGCGAAAGCCACCGCGATAGTCGAGGTCGTGGGACCGCCGAGACCATCGTGACAGTCCAGGTCGCTGTGACGGCCGGGACGACGGCGAGCGGGGCAGCGGCCAGTGCAAACGGTCCAAGTCACCAGGGTCCAAGTCGCCACGAACGTCCAGGCCGCGTGACGGCCGAAGTCACCGCGATAGCCCAGGCCGCCATGACGGTCCGGGTCACCGCGATACTCCCGGCCGCCATGACGGCCGAGGTCGCCGTGATCGCCTGGGCGGAGTTTGGTTCCGGCCGGACAGTCAGGTGGTGGTCGACGGGAAGCGGTAGCGAGCCCGGCGGCCCCGGTGCTCGAAACCCAGCTTCCGGTAGAGGCGGACGGCCGAGTTGTCGACGTTGACGTCGAGCCAGGCGTAGGTGCCGCCGTCGGCGCGCATCCGCCGCAGCGCCTCGGCGACGAGCGCTCCACCGATACCGCGACCACGGGCCGCGGGCACCACGCCGACCTGCACGATCCAGTCGACCGCCGCCGTCACGAAACCGGCGTCGCCGAGGCCGGGCGCGGTCGCCAGCACGGACCAGGCCGGCCGGAACTCGTCGTCCTCGGTCACGTCGGCGATCCACTCCTCGGCGGTCGACCCCGGAAATCCGGGCCGCTCACGGAACGCGGCGTCGTAGACCGCATGAAAGCGGCCCGTGGTCGCCTCCGCCCAGCCGGTCAGGATCGTGCCCGCCGGCCAGACTGGATCCGGCGCGGCGGCGGTCAGGTCGACTCGCATGACGTCTTCGGCGAAGACCTGCCGCAGTCCCCGCGCCGCGAACAACGCCTCGGCCCCATCGGTGAGCGATTCGGTCTCGACGGTGACCGGCCCCACGTGACGGCCGGCCTCCGCCAGACCCCAGCCGAGCAGGTGGGCGCCGAGCCCACGCTCCCGCGCGGCCGGATCGACCATCCCGGTGAACGTCGCGCCGTCACCGGCACCGCCGGGCCGCACCGCGCCCGCGGCGACGAGCATGCCCTCCTGGTCACGCGCCTGCACGGTCACGATGCCCGGGGCCGCCCAGCGGCGGCGCAGGAAACCGGGGTCGGCCGCCAGCGGCAGCCCGCCGTCGAGCTCAAGACACCGCCGGGCCAGCGTGATCAGGTCGGCGTCGTCCCGCGCGCCGCCCGGCCGCCGTTCGCGCCCGTTCTCGAACGCCGGCGGCACCCAGGTCACGCCATCGGGAACAGACACCCGGCCAGCCTAATGGCCAGTCACCAGCCATCCCCGCGACGTCACCTCCGCCCGCCGTCGCCGCAAACCCGTGCCAAACGCCGGCCGTCACGCCAGCCGACAGCCGCGCCCGGCTCCCGTCGCCGTCACGCCCGCCCACGGCAGGCCCGCGTTGCCGTCACCATCGCAGCAGCCCATCGCCCGCGCATGGCGCCAGGCCCGCGTTGCCGTCACGGCCACAGCAGCCGACAGCTTCCCTCGCCATCACGTCGGCGAGAGCCGCGCACAGCCCCCGTCACCATCGCGCCCGCGCATGGCGCCAGGCCCGCGTTGCCGTCACCATCGCAGCAGCCCATCGCACGCGCATGGCAACCGCGGCCGCGCTCCCGGTGTCACCGCAGCCCCTGGCTACCGCTCGCAGTCGCCACAAACGCGCTGCTGCGGGCGGTTGTCGCGGCTCCGTCACCGCCTGGCATCGCCGCGGACTCCGACGCCGCGCGCGGTTACCGCGACACCGTCACCGTCCGCGGATCTCGTCAGCGAACGCCGGCCACGTCCATGCCGCGGAGTTCCTTCTTCAGGTCCTTCACCTCGTCGCGGATGCGGGCCGCCAGCTCGAACTGCAGCTCGCGGGCCGCCGCCAGCATCTGATCGCTCAGATCCTGGATCAGCTGGGCCAGCTCGGCGCGGGCCATGCCCTCGCGGGCCGGCACCGCCGATCCGCGGGACTTCGAGCGGGTCTCCGGGACCGGGCCCTTGCCGCGGGACATCTGCCGGCCGCCGCCGCCCACCACGTGACCGCCGGGGCCGTGCCCGCCGATCGCCGTGTCCGTGTCCTCGGCCTCGCGGTAGATGTCGTCGAGGATGTCGTGGATCTTCTTGCGCAGCGGCTCGGGGCTGATGCCGTTCGCCTCGTTGTGGGCGATCTGCTTCGCCCGGCGGCGGTCGGTCTCCTCGATCGCGTTGCGCATCGACGGGGTCATCTTGTCGGCATACATATGGACTTCGCCGGAGACGTTGCGGGCCGCGCGGCCGATCGTCTGGATCAGCGAGCGCCCGCTGCGCAGGAAGCCCTCCTTGTCCGCGTCGAGGATCGCCACCAGCGACACCTCGGGCAGGTCGAGGCCCTCCCGCAGCAGGTTGATGCCGACCAGCACGTCGTAGTCGCCCTTGCGCAGCTCCTTGAGCAGCTCGACGCGGCGCAGCGTGTCCACCTCCGAGTGCAGATAGCGCACGCGGATGCCGTTCTCCAGCAGGTAGTCGGTGAGGTCCTCGGCCATCTTCTTGGTCAGCGTCGTGACCAGGATCCGCTCGTCCTTCTCCGTGCGCAGCTTGATCTCGTGCATCAGGTCGTCGATCTGGCCCTTGGTGGGCTTCACCACGACCTGCGGGTCGACCAGGCCGGTCGGGCGGATGATCTGCTCGACGAACTCCCCCTGCGCCTCCTGCATCTCCCATGGTCCGGGCGTCGCGGACAGGAAGACGAGCTGCCCGACCCGCTCCAGGAACTCGTCGAAGCGCAGCGGCCGGTTGTCGGCGGCGCTGGGCAGCCGGAAGCCGTGCTCGATAAGGATGCGCTTGCGGGAGGCGTCGCCCTCATACATCCCGCCGATCTGCGGGATCGTCACGTGCGACTCGTCGACGACGGTGAGGAAGTCGTCCGGGAAGTAGTCGAGCAGCGTGTATGCGGGGTCGCCGGGCGAGCGGCCGTCCATGTGCATCGAGTAGTTCTCGATGCCGTTGCAGAAGCCGACCTGGCGCATCATCTCGATGTCGTAGGTCGTGCGCATCCGCAGCCGCTGCGCCTCGAGCAGCTTGCCCTGGCGCTCGAGCTCGGCCAGCCGCTCGGCCAGCTCGGTCTCGATGTCGCGGATCGCCCGCTCCATCCGCTCCGGACCGGCCGCGTAGTGCGTCGCCGGGAAGATCACGAGCTGGTCCACCTCGCGGACGATCTCGCCGGTCAGCGGGTGCAGGTAGTAAAGCTTCTCGATCTCGTCACCGAACAGCTCGATGCGGATCGCGAGCTCCTCGTAGGCCGGGATGATCTCGAGGGTGTCGCCGCGGACCCGGAACGTGCCCCGCTGGAAGGACATGTCGTTGCGGGCATATTGGATGTCGACCAGACGGCGCAGCAGCTTGTCGCGGTCGATCTCCTGGCCGACCTTGGCCCGGACCGCGCGGTCCAGGTATTCCTGCGGGGTGCCCAGGCCGTAGATCGCGCTCACGGTCGCGACCACGATCACGTCGCGGCGGGTGAGCAGCGACATCGTCGCCGAGTGGCGCAGCCGCTCGACCTCCTCGTTGACCGACGAGTCCTTCTCGATGTAGGTGTCGGTCTGCGCGATGTAGGCCTCGGGCTGGTAATAGTCGTAGTAGCTGACGAAGTATTCGACCGCGTTGTTGGGCATCAGCTCGCGGAACTCCTTGGCGAGCTGGGCGCAGAGGGTCTTGTTGGGCGCGAGCACCAGCGCCGGCCGCTGCAGCTTCTCGATGAGCCAGGCGGTGGTGGCGCTCTTGCCGGTGCCGGTCGCGCCGAGCAGCACCGTGTTGCGGTCGCCGCGGCGCACCCGGCGCTCCAGCTCGGCGATGGCCGTGGGCTGGTCACCGGCCGGTTTGTAGTCGCTGATGACCTCGAACCGGCCATCGAGTCGTGGGATGTCGAGCGCCATGGGAACCACCGTACGTCGGGGGTGTGACAACTTTCAGCGGCTGCCGCCAGGGCCGGTTCAGAGGGTGCACATTCGGCCGCCGGAAACGGCATTGTCCACCGTTCGGCGCGGCGTTAACGTGATCAGGTAGGCCGCTCGCGGCGGCCGCCCGGCCCGGTCCGACACCACCACACGGTGCGGCTGCGCTGGCACGCAGGTTGCTGCCCCGACTCTGCTCGGCGCGCGCACCTGATGATGGTTCCGCTCTGCGCGGACCGGCCGCCGCGGGCGCCCCTTCCTGTCCGCGGGCCCGACCTAGTCGATCAGGCCCAGCGACTCGGCCTGCTCGGCACTGCCTTCCGGCCCGAGCGCCGTCCCAACGAGCGCCTTCCCACCGCGAAGCGCCTTCCCGCCGAAGCGCCCTCCCGCCGAAGCGCCCTCCCGCCGAAGCGCCCTCCCAGCATGGCCGGCCGCCCTGGCGCCTTCAGCCGCGGCGGTTACCCGCCCGACATGCCCCGCCGTGTCGAGTGGGCGGTCGACTACGGTCTTAGCCGGTCGGGTGCCGGCTGCCAGCCGGTCGCCCGGACCCACTCGTCGGCGGCCGCCGCCTCGGAGTCGAACCACGGCTCCTTCGCCTCCGCGTAGCTCTCGGTGTCGGCGTGCCGCGCCGTCCACCGCTGCTTCGCCGCGGCGTATTCGTCACGCGCCGCCGGGACCGCGCGCAGGTGGTCGCGCATGAGCAGCGCGAAGCGCCAGCCCGGCGACCCGGTCACCCGGATGTGCAGGTTCACCGGCCGGCCCGGATCCGCGTTCCCGTGCAGCCGCTTCGGCCAGGTCTCTCCGGGCAGGCCGCGGGCGTTGTCGTGCCACGGCCCCGACCGGCGCGGCAGGCCCGCGCGACCGAGCGCCTCCGCGAGCCGGTCGGCCTCCTCCAGCGTCGGCACGCCGAGCATCAGATCGAGGAGATCCTTGGCCGGCAGCCCGGGCACGGCCGTGGACCCGATGTGCGAGACCTCGGCGTCTCCGCCGAGCTGCTGCCGGATCCGGGCGATCACCCGGCCTGCCTGCTCCGGCCAGCTCGGATCCGACGGTACGACGTGCAGCGCGCCGTCGCGCGGGGCAGATCGCCCGAGGCGGAGATTCTCCTCGTACGGCAGCAGCCGGTCCCGCCACAGCCGCTCCACCTGTGCGTCGAGCTCCGCCAGGCCGGCATCGTTGACGAGCAGGGCGTCCGCGGCGGCCCGCCGCACGGCCTCGTCGGCCTGGACGGCGATCCGGGCGGCCGCCTGCTCCCGCGTCATGCCGCGGAGCGACACGAGGCGTTCGATCCGCAGGACCGGGTCGGCGTCGACCACGACGACCAGGTGGTACGACGGCGCCAGCCCGGTCTCGACCAGCAGCGGCACGTCGTTGACCACGATCGCGCCGGGCGCGGCCGAGGACATCAGTTCGGCCGTACGGGCGCGTACCCGGGGATGAATGATGCTCTCGAGCCGGCGCCGGGCCGCGTCGTCTCCGAAGACCCGCGCGCCGAGCGCGGGCCGATCGAGCTCGCCGTCCGGGCCGAGGACCTCCGGGCCGAACGCCTCGACGACCGCGGCCTGGCCGTCCGTGCCGGCGGCGACGACCTCGCGGGCCAGCTTGTCGGCGTCGATCAGGAGCGCGCCGCGCTGGACGAGGCGCTGCGCGACCGCGCTCTTGCCCGCGCCGATTCCTCCGGTGAGACCCACTTTCAGCACGCCGCAAGTATGCCGAAGGGCCGCCCGCGATCGCGGACGGCCCTAGGGCCTTGCTAACTGCCGACTAGCTGACTGCCGACTACGAGCTGGGTCAGCTCTTGCCGCCGGCGAGCTTCTCGCGCAGAGCGGCGAGCGCCTCGTCGGTGGCCAGGGTGCCGGCCGGCTCCTCCGCCGCACGCGCCGGCGAGGACGAGCTCGTCGACGTGGAGGTGGAGGTGGAGGTCGACGAGGTGGTCACGCCACCGGCCGGAACCGGGTTGAGCGCGGCTTCGGCGTCGGCCTCGCGGGACGCCTGCACCTGCTTGGTGTGGGCCTCCCAGCGCTCGCGAGCGTCGGCGTACTGCTTCTCCCACACCTCGCGCTGCTTGTCGAAGCCCTCGAGCCACTCACCCGTCTCGGGGTCGAAGCCCTCCGGGTAGATGTAGTTGCCCTCGTTGTCGTAGGTCGCAGCCATGCCGTAGAGGGTCGGGTCGAAGTGCTCCTCGCCCTCGACGAAGTTCTCGTTGGCCTGCTTGAGCGACAGCGAGATCCGGCGACGCTCGAGGTCGATGTCGATGACCTTGACCATGACGTCGGAGCCCACCTGGACGACCTGCTCGGGCAGCTCGACGTGCCGCTCGGCCAGCTCGGAGATGTGCACCAGGCCCTCGATGCCGTCGTCCACGCGGACGAACGCACCGAACGGAACCAGCTTGGTGACCTTGCCCGGCACGATCTGGTTGATCGCGTGGGTCCGGGCGAACTGACGCCACGGGTCTTCCTGGGTCGCCTTCAGCGACAGCGAGACGCGCTCGCGGTCCAGGTCGACGTCGAGCACCTCGACCTCGACCTCCTGGCCGACCTCGACAACCTCGGACGGGTGGTCGATGTGCTTCCAGGAGAGCTCGGAGACGTGCACCAGGCCATCCACGCCACCCAGGTCCACGAAGGCACCGAAGTTGACGATGGAGGACACGACGCCCTTGCGGACCTGGCCCTTCTGCAGCTTGTTGAGGAACTCGGTGCGAACCTCGGACTGGGTCTGCTCGAGCCAGGCGCGGCGGGACAGGACCACGTTGTTGCGGTTCTTGTCCAGCTCGATGATCTTCGCCTCGAGCTCCCGGCCCACGTACGGCTGGAGGTCGCGGACGCGGCGCATCTCGACCAGCGAGGCCGGGAGGAAGCCACGGAGGCCGATGTCGAGGATGAGGCCACCCTTGACGACCTCGATGACGGAGCCGCGAACGACGCCGTCGTCCTCCTTGATCTTCTCGATGGTGCCCCAAGCGCGCTCGTACTGCGCGCGCTTCTTCGAGAGGATCAGGCGGCCTTCCTTGTCCTCCTTGGTGAGGACGAGGGCTTCGATGTGGTCACCAACCGACACCACTTCCGCGGGGTCCACGTCATGCTTGATCGACAACTCGCGCGAGGGGATGACGCCCTCGGTCTTGTAGCCGATGTCGAGCAGGACCTCGTCCCGATCGACCTTGACGACGGTGCCTTCGACAATGTCGCCGTCGTTGAAGTACTTGATGGTCTCGTCGATGGCTGCGAGGAATGCTTCCTCCGAGCCAAGATCGTCGACGGTGACCCTGTTGGCGCTCGAGGTGGCCTCGATGCTGCTCGTCATGTGGACTGTTGCTCCGAACGGATGGTGTCGTGGTGACTCTCGCGCCCCGCGGAACTGCCGGCGGGCACAGCACGAGCATCCGGTGATCACGACAACTGAGGTCAGATCAGGCGAGCAGGATCATGCTGGGACCGACGACTTGCGGAACCTGCTCCCTGCCGAGGCACACGATCCGCGAGTGCATCGACTAGCTTACCGTGCGCATTACCACAGGTTGCAAGGCCTCCTGATGACCGAGGCACATTGTTCAAGGCAAACTCCGTACCGAGGGCTTTTTGTGCCCTTTTACGCCCATCCGGCCCTGGCCTGGGAGGTGTCGGAGGGCACCCGTACCGTCTGAACGGTGATCGAAGCGCAACCATCTCCCACGGCCGGCACGCTTCGCCGGGCGGTGACCGACGACGAAAGCCGCGCGGCCAGCCGGCACTGGTGGGACCTCGACGCGGACGACTACCAGGAGGAGCACGGCCCGTTCCTCGGCGACGTGGACTTCGTCTGGTGCCCGGAGGGGCTGCGGGAGGCTGACGCCCGCCTGCTGGGCGAGGTCCGCGGCAAACGGATCCTGGAGCTGGGCGCCGGCGCGGCAGCGGGAGCGCGCTGGCTGGACGGCCAGGGCGCCGACGTGGTCGCGCTCGACCTGTCGGCGGGGATGCTGCGCCACGCGCGCACCGCGGCCGGCCGCTGCGGGGTAGAGGTGCCGCTGGTCCAGGCCGACGCGCTGGCGCTGCCGTTCGCGACGTCGGCCTTCGACGTGGTCTGCACGGCGTTCGGCGCGATCCCGTTCGTGGCGGACTCCGGCGCGGTGATGAAGGAGGTCGCCAGGGTCCTCAGGCCCGGCGGCAGATGGGTGTTCTCGATCACCCATCCGATGCGCTGGATCTTCCTGGACGAGCCGGGCGAGGAGGGCCTCGTCGCAATGCACCCGTACTTCGACCGCCGGCCGTACGTGGAGCAGGACGCGGACGGGGTGCCGAGCTACGTGGAGCAGCACCGGACGCTGGGCGACCGGATCCGCGAACTGGTCGGCGCGGGGTTCGTGCTGACCGACCTGGTCGAGCCGGAATGGCCGGAGGGCCACGAGCAGATCTGGGGCCAGTGGAGCCCGCTGCGCGGCCGCCTCTTCCCCGGCACGGCGATCTTCGTCAGTCATCTGCCCTCGTAACCGCTCACGTCACGACCTCCGCCCTCGGCGCGGGCCGGGAGCGGGACGATCCGGATACCCGACCGTGAGCAGGAGGAGAGACCGCGGCGGCCGGGGACCGGGGCATGCTCACCGCCGTCTGCTCACCACGACCGGAACACCTGTTCAGCCGCTGGACCCGGCAGCCTGACCCGGACGATCCGCCGCGGCCAGGCGCACCGGGCCGCCCGGCGCGGCCTCGCCTGAACCCGCTCGACGTGACCGGGGTGGTCGGCACGAATGCCGCGACCAGCGACCCGGCCGGCCGGACGCCAAGCCGGACCAGGTGATTCCGGCGCAGGCCAGATGGAACCGTTGCGGCGGTGCGGCGGACCGGATCAGACCGTCGCGATGACGTCGCTGACGTCGAGGAGCCCGGCGAGCAGGGCGAGCGCGCCCGGGACGAGGCGGTAGTAGACCCACGTGCCGCGGCGGTCGCTGTCGACCAGGCCGGCCTCACGCAGGACCTTGAGGTGGTGCGAGATCGTCGGACCGGTCAGCTTGAACGAGCCGGTGAGGTCGCAGACGCAGACCTCGCCGCCGCCGGCGGACGCGATCATCGACAGGAGCCGAAGGCGCACCGGGTCGCCCAGCGCCTTGAACATCGGCGCGAACGCCCGCGCCTGGTCGGCATCGAGCGACCCCTGGACGACGGGCGCCCACACGCTCGACGACTTCGTCAATTCGATCGTTGAACTCGACATCAGCCCACCATTGCAAACCGAAGCAAGTTTCGGGTATCCGCAAAATGACTATGACTGCGGACAGCCGCCTTCTCGTCGCACTAACGACAGAATGCATTACCTGCCAACGAATTCCGCGTCGTACCGGAACAACGCCCCGGCCGATGCGGAATCCGAGGTGGACGGTGGTTCCGGAGGCCGATCCGGCGCCGGCACCGAGGCCTCGCCGGCCGTCGTTCACCTCGGACACCCGGGCCGGGACCTGACGCGGCACACGGCAACAGTGGCCGGGATCACCAGCGCCGAGGAGCGGGAGTTGCGGGAATCGTCGCCGCCGCGAGCTCAGGAGAGCCCATCTGGTCAGCGCCTGATCAGGGTGGGTGCGCTCGGTGAGGGTGGCCGCCGACCGCGGTTCGGCATGCGATCTGAGGTCGGCGGGACGGCCGTGCGCGAGACCGTCGCCAGCGGGGTCCGCACGGCGGCGGAACAGCCGGCGGTGCGGTGGCAGGCGCAGGCGGGTTCACCGGGCGGGCGTTCATTGTCAACCAGACTTCTCGCTCGAATTCACCTTCCAGTGAACAAGTATGTTTCTGATAGGCGTGCGGACGCGGCCGGGTGGACCTGTTTCGATCGAAGTCACCGAAGGTTGCCTGGAAACGGTGAACTCCGACCCCCCGACTTTCGCGCTATTGAAGCGGCGCAGCCGCAAGCCGGGCCGGTGGGTCCAGCCCGCCGACGCACCCCGTCAGCGGGCCGAACCGCAGGTGACTACCGCCCCGCGCGGGGCTGAGCGCCGGAGGTCCTCAGTGGTCGGCCGCGTTCCAGTCCTGGCCGCCGCCGACCGACACCTCGAGTGGCACCGACAGCGGGTAGGCGCCGCCCATCTCGCGGCGGACCAGGGCCTCGAGGGCCTCCTGCTCGCCCGGCGCGACCTCGAAGACGAGTTCGTCGTGCACCTGCAGCAGCATCCGGGACGTCAGGCCGGCCGAGCGCAGAGCAGAGTCGACGCGGAGCATGGCGACCTTGATGATGTCGGCGGCCGAGCCCTGGATCGGGGCGTTCAGGGCCATGCGTTCGGCCATTTCGCGGCGCTGGCGGTTGTCGCTGCTCAGGTCCGGCAGGTAGCGGCGGCGGCCGAGGATCGTGGCGGTGTAGCCGTCCTGCACGGCGCGGCGGACCACCGCCTGGAGGTAGTCGCGGACGCCGCCGAAGCGCTCGAAATACTCCTCCATGAGGGCGCGGGCCTCGTCGGTGCCGATGTTGAGCTGGTTGGAGAGCCCGAAGGCGCTCAGGCCGTATGCGAGGCCGTAGTTCATTGCCTTGATCTTGCGGCGCTGGTCGGGGACGACGTCGGCGACCGGGACGTGGAAGACCGACGAGGCGGTGGCCGCGTGGAAGTCGGCGCCGGAGTTGAATGCCGCGATCAGGGCCTCGTCGCCGGACAGGTGCGCCATGATGCGCATCTCGATCTGGCTGTAGTCGGCGGTCATCAGCCGCTCGTAGCCGTCGCCGACCACGAACGCCCGGCGGATGCGGCGGCCCTCCTCGGTGCGGATCGGGATGTTCTGCAGGTTGGGGTCCGTCGAGGACAGCCGGCCGGTCGCGGCGACGGTCTGGTTGAACGTGGTGTGGATCCGGCCGTCGTCGGAGACCGACTTCAGCAGGCCATCCACCGTGGACTTGAGCTTGGCGACGTCGCGGTGCCGCAGCAGGTGCTCCAGAACCGGGTCGCCGGTCTGCGCGAACAGGCTCTGCAGCGCGTCGGCGTCCGTGGTGTAGCCGGACTTGATCTTTTTGGTCTTGGGCAGGTTGCGCTCGTTGAAGAGGATCTCCTGCAGCTGCTTGGGCGAGCCGAGGTTGAACTCGCGCCCGACCACCGCGTGCGCGCCCTGCTGGGCCGCCTTCACCTCGGCGGCGAAGTGTGCCTCGAGCTCCGACAGGTAGCCCGTGTCGGCGGCGATGCCGACGTGCTCCATCTCGCCCAGCACGATCGCCAGGGGCTGCTCGACCTCGGCGAGCAGCCGGTGCGAGGCGCCGTCGTCGCGGGACAGCTCCTCGGTGATCGTGTCGGCCAGGTCGAGGGTGGCGCGGGCGCGGAGCATGACGTTCTGCTCCGCGGTGCCCTCGTCCTCGCCGAGGCCGTCGAGGGTGAGCTGGCCGTTTTCGGGGGCGTCGACGCGCAGCTCGCGCTTGAGGTAGCGCAGGGCCAGGTCGGTCAGGTCGTAGGCACGCTGGTCGGGCTTGGCGAGGTAGGCCGCGAGCGCCGTGTCGACGCGCACGCCGGCCAGGGACCAGCCGTGTGCCCGGAACGCGAGCATGGCCGACTTGGCCTCGTGGATGGCCTTCGGCCGGGCGGCGTCGGCCAGCCAGGCCGCGACCGTGCGCTCGTCGCCCTCGTCGAGGGTGGTGGGGTCGAACCAGGCGGCCGGGCCGTCGCCGGTTGCGACGGCGATGCCGGTCAGCTCGCCGGTGCCGCGGCCGAAGCGGCCGGTGACGGCGACGCCGACCGGGGCCTCCCGGGCGTGCTCGGCCAGCCAGCCGGCGACCTCGCCCGCGCGCAGCACGACGCCGGACAGGTCGAAGCCGGACTCGGCCTCGGGCTCGACCGCCTCGAGGTAGGAATAGAGCCGCTCGCGCAGCACCCGGAACTCGAGCGCGTCGAAGACCTGGTGCACGGCCTCGCGGTCCCAGCCGTGCCACTTGACGTCCTCGGGGCCCAGCGGCAGCTCGAGGTCGCAGACGAGCGCGTTGAGATCGTAGTTGCGCATGACGTCGGCCAGGTGGGCGCGCAGGTTCTCCCCCGCCTTGCCCTTGATCTCGTCGGCGCGCGCGATGACGCCCTCGAGCCCACCGTATTGATTGATCCATTTTGCGGCGGTCTTGTCGCCGACCCCGGGCACGCCGGTCAGGTTGTCGCTGGAGTCGCCGACCAGGGCCGCCTTGTCGCGGTAGCGGCCGGGCGGCACGCCGTATTTGGTCTCGATGGCCTCGGGGGTCATCCGCCAGACCTCGGACACGCCGCGCACCGGGTAGAGGATCGTGACGTGCTCGCCGGCGAGCTGGAACGAATCCCGGTCGCCGGTGGAGATGACGACCTCCATGCCGGCGTCGCGGGCCTGGTGGGCGAGCGTGCCGATGACGTCGTCGGCCTCGTAGCCGGGCTTCTCCACCACCGGGATGCGCAGCGCCGCGAGGATCTCCTTGATCAGGCTGACCTGGCCCAGGAACGGCGTCGGGGTCTCCGCCCGGCCGGCCTTGTATTCGGCGTAGCGCTCGGTGCGGAACGATTTCCGCGAGACGTCGAAGGCGACCACGATGTGCGTGGGCTTCTCGTCGCGCAGCATGTTGATCAGCATCGAGGTGAAGCCGAACACGGCGTTGGTCGCCTGGCCCGTCTGCGTCGAGAAATTATCCACCGGCAGCGCGTGGTAGGCACGGAAGGCCAGCGAGTGCCCGTCGAGCAGCAGCAGGCGGGGGGTCTGGGCGTCGTCACTCACGGGTCAGAACTCTAGTCTGCGGGTACGACAGCTTCGCGGAAAGGCTTGCCGGGAACGGCACAGGGCGCCTCCGGCCGGAGACGCCCTGTGACGAGAAGCCAGGTGTCACGCGACACCCAGGTACGCCTCCTTGACCGCCGGGTCGACGAGCAGATCCTGGCCGGATCCCTCCTTGACGATCCGACCGGTCTCCAGCACGTAGGCGCGGTGTGCCCGCGACAACGCCTGCTGGGCGTTCTGCTCGACGAGCAGCACCGTGGTGCCCTGCTGGTTGATCTCCGTGATGATGTCGAAGATCTGCCGGATGACCATGGGCGCGAGTCCCATCGACGGCTCGTCCAGCAGCAGCAGCTTCGGCCGGCTCATCAGCGCCCGGCCCACCGCGAGCATCTGCTGCTCGCCGCCGGACAGGGTGCCGCCGGCCTGCTTACGCCGCTCCTGCAACCGCGGGAACAGGCCGAAGACCCGTTCCAGGTCGGACGCGATCGCGGCGCTGTCGCGGCGGGTGTACGCACCCATGTCGAGGTTCTCCGCCACGGTCATGCCCGGGAAGATGCCCCGGCCTTCCGGTGACTGGCAGATCCCCTTGACCACCCGAAGATCGGCCCGCATGCCGGTGATGTCGGCGCCATCGAAAAGGATCTTGCCCGAGGCCAGCGTGTTCAGGCCGGAGACGGCACGCATCGTGCTGGTCTTGCCGGCGCCGTTCGCGCCGATGAGCGCCACGATCTCGCCCTCTTCGACCTGCATGGTGATCCCGTGCAGAGCCTCGATGCGGCCGTACCGCAGGGTGACGTCCTGCAACTCAAGCAGCATCGGTGGACTCCCCCAGATAAGCGGCGATCACCTTCGGGTTGTCCCGGATCTCCGCCGGGCTGCCCTCCGCGATCTTCTTGCCGAATTCGAGCACCACGATCCGGTCGGTAACACCCATGACCAGCCGCATGTCGTGCTCGATCAGCAGCACGGTGTACCCCAGGTCGCGGATCTTCTTGATCAGCTGGTTCAGCTGTTCCTTCTCCGCGGGGTTGAAGCCGGCCGCCGGCTCGTCGAGGCACAGCAGCTTCGGCTCGGTCGCCAGTGCCCGGGCGATCTCGAGACGACGCTGGTCACCGTACGGCAGGTTGCGGGCCAGGTCGTTCGCCCGGCCCTCGATGCCGACGAACTCGAGCAGGTCGCGCGCCTTACGCTCGCCCGCCCGCTCCTCCAGCGTGTGCCGGGACAGACCGAAGATCTTCGCGGACGTGCGACGAAGCTGCTGAATGGCCCGCACCACGCCGTTGGACGCGTTGACCCGGGGCAGTTCCTCCGGCTTGGGCCGCACCCGGTACAGCCGGAACAGCGCACCCACCACGCTGGTGAAGTGCTGGGAGTCCGCACCCACCATGACGTTCTCGAGCGCCGTCATCTCGGGGAAGAGCCGGATGTTCTGGAACGTCCGGGCCACACCCATCCGGTTGATCTCGTGCGGCTTACGACCGGTGATCCGCTGCGAGTCGAACTTCACCGCGCCGGACGTCGGCTTGTACACGCCGGTCATGACGTTGAAGCACGTCGTCTTGCCGGCACCGTTCGGGCCGATCAGCCCCAGGATCTCGCCCTTGTACAGGCTGAAGCTGACGTCGTTGAGCGCTACCACGCCGCCGAACCGCAGCGTGACGTGGTCGACGTCGAGCAGAACTTCCCGCTTTTCGTCAGACACCCGCAGCCACCTCCTCCTGACGATCCTTCAACTCACGCGTACGCCGCCGGCTGGGCAGCAGGCCCTGCGGACGCAGCAGCATGACCAGCACCAGCGCCAGGCCGAAGACGAGGAACCGGTACTCCGCGAAGTCACGGAACCGCTCCGGCAGGTACGCCAGCAGCACCGCGCCGAGTGCCGCACCCGCCATGTTCCCCGAACCGCCGACGACGACCATCGCGACGAACAGGATGGAGAGGTTGGCGTTGAACTGGTTCGGCTCGATGAAGCCCTGCCGGCTGGCGAACAGGAAGCCCGACAGGCCGCCGAGGGCAGCGCCGATCGCGAAGGCCCACAGCTTGAACTTGAACGGGTTGACACCCATCACCGCGGCGGCGTCCTCGTCCTCGCGGACCGCCAGCCACGCCCGGCCGACCCTGCTGTTCTCCAGCCGCCGTACCAGGAAGACCACGACAAGCACCACGCTCAGCGCCAGCCAATACCACGGCTTGGGGTCGATCAGACCGAAAATGTTGTTGTCCGCCGACGGCTCGCCCTGCGGGCCGGGGATGGCCGCAACGCCGGCCGGGCCACCGGACCAGCCGACCGAGTTACGCACGACGATCCGGATGATCTCGCCGAAGCCGAGCGTGACGATCGCGAGGTAGTCACCGCGCAGTCGCAGCGTCGGCCAGCCCAGGATCACGCCGGAGATCATCGCCAGGGCCAGCGCGATCGGGATGCAGATCGCCCAGGCGATCGCCCACTCCGGTGGCAGGTCGTACTTCTCCTGCAGGGCCTGCACGATCGGCGACTGCCGGGATCCGAACAGGGCGACGCTGTAGGCGCCGATCGCGAAGAAGCCCACGTATCCGAGGTCGAGCAGGCCGGCGAGGCCGATCACGACGTTCAGGCCGATCGAGATGAGCACGTAGATGGCACAGGTGAAGAGCACACCCGCCCAGTTGTTGCCGCCCTCGATCGAGTCGGTCCGCAGCCAGGTGAGACCGGGGATGCCGAGCAGGGGGAGGTAGTACAGGAACACCACGAAGGCGAGGAAGCCGGTGACGCGCTGCCACTTCGGCAGGCCCCGGAACCGGTTGCCGACGTCACCGAAGTTCCTGCTCATGAAGCTCGGGCGTCCGCCACTATCTTGATCGACGGTCATGCGCGTGCCCTCCCCAAAGACTCTCCGAGCAGACCCGTGGGCCGGAACAACAGCACCACGACAAGCACGACGAACGCAGCGACGTCTTCCCAGTTGGACTGGGTGAGGGTGGCCGCGTAGACCTCGACCACGCCGAGGAGCAGACCGCCGACCAGCGCGCCACGCAGGTTGCCGATGCCGCCGAGAACAGCGGCGGTGAAGGCCTTGAGGCCGAGCAGGAAGCCGACGTTGAACCGCGTGTTTCCGTACCGAACGGAGTACAGCAGCGCGGCGGCGCCGGCCAGCAGGCCGCCGAGCAGGAAGATGAGCATGATGACTCGGTCTTTGTTTACACCCATCAACGCGGCGGCGTCCGGGTTCTGAGCCACCGCCCGCACTCCCCGGCCGTACCGGGTGCGGTTGATGAACTGGTCGAGCGCGACCATCATCACCAGCGCCGCCACCACGGTAATGAGCTGCGTGTTGGTGACGTCGGTGCCGAAGAAGCTGAAGACGACCTTCTGACGGACGAGCGTCGGCATGCCCAGGACGAGTCGGCCCTGCCAGATACCGAAGGTCTCCGACAGCACCAGCGAAACGCCGATCGCCGTAATGAGGAAGATCAGCGGTGGTGCGTTCATCCTGCGCAGTCTTCGGTAGGCCACCCGCTCGACGGCTACCGCCGTCACACCGGATGCCAGGGCCGCCCCCAGCAGACCGGCAGCGAGCAGCAGGAGGGTCATGCCCACGCCCTCGTTGCCGGTAGCGCCCATCAGGTTCCACACCCCGAGAACGGCAAAGGTGCCGATCATGAAGACCTCGGAGTGTGCGAAGTTAATCAGCTTCAGTACGCCGTAGACCAACGTGTAGCCAAGCGCGACGAGGGCGTAGATAGAGCCCTTCGCCAAGCCGTCCACCGTGTGCTGGCCCAGGTGCCCGAAGAGTTCATCGAAGTTCACGAAATCCCCTTTGCACCAGACGCGGCCGGAGGCTTTCGCCTCCGGCCGCCTCATAGAACCAACGTCAGCTGAGCTTGATCTCCTCGCGAGGCTTGAAGCCCTCGCCCACAACGTCGTACGACCAGACGACGACCTTGCTCTTGTCCACGTCGCCGTTCTCGTCGAACTTCAGGTACTTGGAGACGCCAGGCTTGTCGTACGACTTGACGAACGCGAGGATGTCCGCGCGCGACGTCTTGCCGGCCTTGTAGGCGTCCAGGATGATCGTCGCGCCGTCGTAGCCCTCGGCACCGTAGGAACCCGGCGCGACGCCGAACTCCTTCTGGTAGTCGGCGGCGAACGTGCCACCGGCCTTGTCGGCGGGCAGACACGGGCAGGTCACGATCGCGCCCTCGGCGGCCTTACCGGCACCCTTGGCGAAACCGGGGTCGTACAGACCGTCGAAGCCGAGGAACTTGGCGGTGATGCCCGCGGCACGCGCCTGCTTCAGGAACGGAGCGGCCTCGTTGGTGTAGCCACCGAACGAGATGATGTCCGGACCGGCCGACTTGATCTTCGAGATCGTCGCGTCGAAGTTGGTCTGGTCCGTCTGGACCTTGTCCGAACCGACGACGGTCGAGCCGAGGCCCGCCTTGATCCGGTTGATGATGCCCACGCCGTAGGGCTGGCCGTCGTCGATGACGAAGACCTTCGTGCCCTTGAGGGTGTTCTTGATGTATGTGACGGCCGCGTCGCCCTGCGTGTTGTCGTTACCGACCACGCGGAAGAAGTTCTTGCTGCCGAGCGTGGTGAGCTCGGCGGCGGTCGCCGACGGGCTGACCATGACGAGGCCGGCGGCCTCGTACGTCTTCATCGTCGCCTTCGTCTCACCGGAGAAGTGACCGCCGATGACAGCGTTGAACGACTGGTCCTGGGCGACCTGGTTCGCGATCGGGGTGGCCTGCTCGGCGTTGCCCTGGGTGTCGTACTCCTGGAGCGTGACCTTGCAGTCGGGGTTAGCCGCGGTGAACTGCTTGACCGCCAGCTTCGCGCCGTTCAGCGACGGAAGGACCAGGCCGGCGTTGGCGCCGGTGAAGGCGCCGAAGATGGCGATCTTGCCACCGCACTTCGCAGCGGTGGCGGTGTCGCCGCCGCCCGAGTCCTGGCAAGCCGTCATTCCCAGCAACGCCGCGGCAAGACCGACAGCGCCGAGGGCCCGTACGTAGTTTCGACTCAAGGCTCATGACCTTTCATTCAGGTGCAGGCGCGGCGCCGCGGACGTAGTCCCACCACGTGTCCGTTGCCGTATCCGTCGTGTCCGAACCGCGAAACCTGCTTACTGCTTGTGATGGCGCAGCGTACTTGGCTCAGGAATTGCCACGTAAGTCATAGGGCCCACGCTTGCCAAACCGTTACCTCCAGGCCCGCGGCCACAAAACGATCAGGGGCATTGATCCCTCACCGTCCGTTTCGGGCTGACCGCTTCGTCCCTCGTGGCGGGTTCGGTGTATCGAGCGCCGTTTCGGGCGTACCCGGTCCTCCCGGCGCCGGAACGCTCTTTGCCCGGTCCCTGCGCCGGCCCGGAGGTCGCGTTCGACGCCCACGGCGGAGTCCGATCACACAGGAAGGGCTGCCGGCCGGGACGCCGCACACGGGTGGTGCTAGCCGTCGGTCCTGGCCAGGTAGATCCGGCCCCGCACACCATCGTCATGGAGCAGGAGCAGCTGCCGGTCCGCGCCGACCACCGCAACCGCACGGTCCGCACCTACCGGCGCGGCCGCCGGCAGACCCGCCCGCCGCCACCCGCCGCCGCCGTCGGTGGACACCCACAGCGAATGCGACTGATCGTTCGATGTCACGCAGAACAGACTCGCGCCGGCGACCGTGAGCGACCGGACGCCCGACTTCCCATCCAGCCGCACCTGCCCGAACGAGGCGCCCGGATGCCACTTGTCCCCGTCGAGGCGCCACACACCGAAGGCGGTGCCCCGCACGCCCACCGCGACCGGCGACGTATCCAGGGCCACCCGCTGCAGCTCCTCGTAGACGGGCTCGGCGTCGACGGCCGGCAGCCGCCGCCAGCTGACACCGTCCGCCGACTGCCAGCCCACCGCGTCGCGATCGATCCGGCCCTCGGCCTGCTCGCCTCCGACCATCGTCCAGCCGCCACCCGCGGCCACCGCGTCGAAGGACCAGGTCTCCCCCGCGGCGCTCGACGCCAGAACGGGCGCCCGCTCGACGATCCGGAACGCCGCCGCATCACGCGACACCCACGCCGCGGCGCCGCTCATCCGATTGCCGGAGATCAACCACCCCGGCGGGCCGGCATCCAGCCGCGCCACATTGACCGCCTGGGGGCCACCGAACAGCTCGAACGGCGCACTCACCTCGTGCAGCACCCCGTCCGGCGTCTCACGCCAGGAACTCGTCCGGGGATAGCCGTGCGCCCCGCCCGGCTTCGCGCCCAGCGCGGCCATCCGGCCGTCACGGCACGCCACCGAATAGAACACGTTCTGCCGGCCGTAGTAGGACCGGGCGTCGATCTTCATCGAGGTCCACGCCTTGGCGTCGGCGCTCGACCACGCCGCGGGCACCGTGTCGCCGGCGGGGGTCTGCATCGTGCCGACCACGAACCACCGGCCCTGACACGTGGCCGCGTCTTTGAGCACGATCCGCCCGGCCGCGCCCGCGGGCACGGGCAGCACGGACTCCGTCCATTGCAGAGCCACCGTCGGGACGGAAACCTCCGGATCGGGTACGCCCCGGGCCGAACACCCCGCCGGCACCAGTCCGGCCGTCAAAAGGATCGAGAGAATCCTGAACCGTGTCGTCACACCCGTCACAGCCCAGACACTAACGCCGGGCTGGTACTAAGGCTGTGCCCCGACGCCCGGAGACTCCTCGCCCTCCGCGAGGATCCGGTCGGCGACCTCACGCATAGTCATCCGGTGATCCATCGCGGTGCGCTGGATCCACTTGAACGCCTGCGGCTCGGTCATCGAGTACTTCGTCATGAGCTCGCCCTTGGCGCGCTCCACCGACTTGCGCGTCTCGAGCCGGTCGGTGAGCCCGGCCACCTCGGCCTCGAGCGCCGAGATCTCCGAGTACCGCGAGAGCGCTATCTCGATCGCCGGCACCAGGTCCGACTTCTGGAAGGGCTTCACCAGGTACGCCATGGCACCGGCGGCGCGCGCTCGCTCGACAAGATCGCGCTGGCTGAACGCCGTCAGGATCACGACGGGCGCGATGCGACCGGCGGCGATCCGCTCGGCGGCGGCCAGGCCATCCATGATCGGCATCTTGATGTCGAGGATGACCAGGTCCGGCCTCAGATCCTCGGCCAGCCGGACGGCGGTCTCGCCGTCGCCGGCCTCACCGACGACGTCGTAGCCCTCCTCCACGAGCATCTCGGCAAGATCCAGCCGGATGAGCGCCTCGTCCTCGGCGATCAGCACCCGCCTGCGCTCAGCGCTCGCTTGCGTGTCGGCCACGTAACCCCTACCCCCAACGCTCCCGATGTCGCGACACCCGGGTATCTGGGTGCCCCCGCCCTCAGCGTAGTGGGTAGGCTGTCAGGTGCTCGGCATGGAGTCGCCAACTCGCGATCAAAGCCGGGCGTCGTTGTCCCCGTATTCCAACGGCAGAGAAGATGGTCTCAAACACCATACAGTGTGGGTTCGAATCCCACCGGGGACACAAAGCAGACCATCCGCGGCCCGGGGCATCCATTTCTGGACATCGCCTTGGAAGCCGCAACGTGGAGAGAACCGGCCGAGCCGGAAAGCCCGCCCATTGAGACTTTCCCGGGTACGGGCGTTGCGTTCAGTGACGTTGTCGGGCGGTACGGCCGTGTTGGATGTGCGGGGCCACGAACGCCGCGGCGATGGTGTCGCAGAGCCTTGAATGTGTTCTCCGCGTTCACCGATAGCGCGGACGGGCGTCAGTGCAGGTGACGTGCTTCGGATTGTCGCTAGCACCTTCGTGGCCGAGATCGCCGAGCACGCGCAGGTGATCGTCGGTCCAGGTGGGGAACAGGGGCAGGATCTCGCCGTGCGCGCAGGCGGCGGCATCGCGTTTCCCGCCGGCTTGCCCGGATGAGGTCAAGAGCGGCCAGCCGTCCCGGGCCTTATTGACTTACTCACCATACGCGTGAGACATCCGGCCGAAGTATCCCGCCGAGCATCCCCGCACCAACTGCCGGTTGCAAAGATATTCAGATTGGCCAGCAGGCTTCCTCGTCATCTCATCAGGGTGTGCAAGCGCCGGCGGCCGAGGCTGCGCCTGCCGTGAAAGTCGCGATCGCCGATCGGTCCTTTCCTGTCAGATCCAGGGGCCTGCATCAGGCCTTTCAGGGCAGCGCCTCACCCAATTTGGGGCTGGACCGCCTACCGCGGAAGGAAACTCCGGACGATGACGGCGTCATTTCCTTTGGACGCAGCTCAAAGTCGGCGCACGGACATGGCCGAATGCGGCGAGCTACCGCGACTCGCCCGCCTGACTCACCGAACACGATCGATGCCTGCCTCGATACATCCGCCCGCGCATAAATCGAAGGCCATTTTGAGTTCCCAAGCTACCTTGTCTGCGCGGCAATTGTAGCTACACTCCAGCCCATTCCCCACAGAATATGATTTGCGGCCATCAATTAGATGCTCGCGTTTCACCGCGGCTCGGAAGGACTCGCCGATACCTTGACATTCAACGAATCAAGCAAGGTCTGATTTATATGGACAGGATTTACCGAAGGCTGCGGTCGGCGCGATAGCTGCGAGCCCACCCGAGACCGCAACACTGCTGTTCCGGAAAGCGTCGACGAACCGTAAGGGTAGCCGCCGGCAACGCAGGACGGGATCGAAGGTCACCCCTTCCGGGGCAGATGCGCCACCGAACCACAGGTCAATTGGTAAGTCGACAACGTTCATGCGCGCGCCTCGGGCGAACAGGTGTTCCATACCACAGCGGGCGTCGCCGAGCAGGCGGCTCATATCGGCGGTTCGCCCGGCGGTCCGGGTCGACTCAGGTCGGTCTGCAGGGCGCCCCGTACGCGCCACGGATGACGTGATCCACCACGACAACGACCGCGGCGCTGGGGACATCGCGATGAGGGGCTCGCGCGCCGAACGGTCAAACGTACCGAGGCGCTGGCTACACCCATCACGACCTAGGACAAGCGGTCAGCGACCGCTCGGTTTCCGCGAAAGACCGGTCTGCCGCTCCCGCCAGTGTTGTCATGGCATTACCAGCACCGGTAGGAGGCTCCATGTTGTGGTCCGGCTCCGCACCCTTGACCGTCGTGCGTGACGGAATGTGGGGGTTCCTCCTATTTTCAGGCGTGGCGTGGCTGGCGATCGCCTGGAGCGTGCTGCGGCTCGAGCCCGTCGACATCGTGAACGTGGCCGGGCCGGTGATCCTGTTCGGCGCCGCCACCGAGGTGCTCCGCGCCCTCGCCGGGACCCGGACCTGGTGGCTGAACGCCGGCATGGCCGTCCTGTTCACCGCCACCGGGTTGATCCTGATGATGGACAGCGGCAGCACCTGGACGTCGCCCGCGGCGCTGATCGGCTGGTACCTGATGGTGCGGGGCGCCGCCGACCTGGCCATCTCGATGATGACCCGGGAAACCGACCGGATCTGGGGCCTGCTGACGGTCCTCGGCGTGGCCGAGCTCGCGCTGGGCTTCTTCGCCGCAAGCTCGTACGCCCGCACGGCCGAGGTGATCGTCCTCGTGCTCGGCGCCACCGCGCTGCTGCGGGGCACCGCCGACCTCGTCGCCTCGATGCGGCTGCGCGAGGTCTCCGTGGCGATGGATGACGACCGGGTGCTGCAGCTGACGCCGGAGCGGGCGATCGGGGTGGCCGGCTACTCGGCAGGGCTGACCGACTTCGAGGCCGGGAGCCCGCCGCGGGGCGCGCGCCCCCGGCACCGGGCGGCGACCACGGCCGTGCCCGACGTGTCGGCGCCGGGCGGCACCGGCCCGCTGGAGCCGCAACCGCAGACCGCCGCGCCGCTGCCGCCCGCGGCGTGGGAGGCGAGCCAGGACCCGTCGGCCCGGCCGCCGGACAGCTTCCACGACGAGGTGCTGCGTACGACTGCCGACCTGGACGCGATGCTGGCCCAGGCCGGGGTGACCGGCGCGATCATGCCGGGTCCCGCGGCGCAGGCCGCTGCCGAGGAGCGGGTCGAGGTCCCGGACACCGCCGAGGGCGCGGAGCTGCCCGACCCGCACGAGGCGGCCGACGCGGCCGCCGAGGTGGCGCACCGTCAGGTCGCCGCCGAGATGGACGACTCGACCCTGCCGCTGCTTGACTCGGCGGCGCGTGCGGCCGAGACGGCCGCGCCGGGCCCCGACGACACCGCGATCATCGCGAAGCGCTGGGTCGACTAAGCCCTGTTTCACAAGGGATGGCCCGCCGCAGAACGGCCATCCCTGGTGAGACAGGGCCTAGGTCTATCGAGCGCCGACGCGGCGGAGCAGGCCTTCCTGCACGGCGCTGGCGATGTGCCGCCCGTCCTCGGTGAACATCCGGCCGCCGGCCAGTCCCCTGCTGCCGCTCGCCGACGGGCTGCTGCAGTCGTAGAGGAACCATTCGTCCGCGCGGAACGGCCGGTGCAGCCACAGCGCGTGGTCCAGGCTGGCGCCGATCACCCCGCCCGGCCCCCAGACCTCGCCGTGCATCGAGAGCACGGCGTCGAGCAGCGACAGGTCGGACGCGTACGCCAGGGCGCACGCGTGGATCAGCGGATCGTCCGGCAGCTTGCCGTTGATGCGCATCCAGACCCGCTGCTCGTCGGCCGCGTCCCGGTCACCCGGCGGCACCCAGCCGGGGGTGCCGACATAGCGGACGTCGACCGCCTGCGGCGACGCCTTGAAGGCCGCCGCGCGGTCCGGGTAGCGGGCCAGCCAGTCCCCCATCGTCGGGGTCTCGTCCGGCCCCGGCACGCCCTCCGGCGCCGGCGAGTGGTGGTCGAGGCCCTCCTCGACGACCTGGAACGACGCGGACATGAAGAAGATCGTCCGGCCGTGCTGTTTCGCCGTGGACCGGCGCACCGAGAAGGAGCGTCCGTCGCGGATGTTCTCGACGGTGAACTCGATGGGGACCGTGGGGTCGCCGGGGCGCACGAAGTAGCCGTGCAGCGAGTGCACGAAGCGCTCCGGTTCGACCGTGCGGCCGGCCGCCACCAGCGCCTGGCCGGCGACCTGCCCCCCGAAGACGCGCTGGGCGCCGGTCTGAGGGCTCTCACCCCGGAACGTGGCCGCGTCGATCCGCTTCAGGTCGAGAATGTCGAGGAGCTGATCGACGGCGGCCTGTCCCACCAGTGGGGTGTTGTTCACTTGACCGTGGTCACCGTGACCGGGTCGACGAGCGAGCCGAGCTGGTGCACCCGCAGGGTGTTGGTGGAGCCGGGTGCGTTCGGCGGGCTGCCGGCCACGACGACCACGTATTCGCCCGGCTTGGCCAGCCCGAGTCCGAGCATGGCCTGGTCGACCTGGCGGAACATGTCGTCGGTGTGCTGGACGAAGTCCGTCAGGAACGTCTCGACGCCCCAGGAGAGTGCGAGCTGGTCGCGGACCTCGGGGACCGGGGTGAAGGCGAGCAGCGGGAGCTCGCAGTGCAGCCGGGAGAGACGGCGCACGGTGTCGCCGGTCTGCGAGAACGCGACCAGGGCCTTGGCGCCGATGTTGCGGGCGATGCGGCTGGCGGCGACGGTCAGCGCACCGCCGTGGGTGCGCGGGTCGTGCTGCAGGACCGGCACCCCGAAGTCGCCGCTCTCGGTGGTGGTGACGATCTTCGCCATGGTGCTGACGGTGAGGACCGGGTACTTGCCGACCGAGGTCTCGCCGGAGAGCATCACGGCGTCGGCGCCGTCGAGGACCGCGTTGGCGACGTCGGAGGCCTCCGCGCGGGTCGGCCGGGAATTCTCGATCATCGAGTCGAGCATCTGGGTGGCGACGATGACCGGCTTGGCGTTCTCGCGGCAGAGCTGGACGGCGCGCTTCTGCACCAGCGGGACCTGGTCGAGCGGCAGCTCGACGCCGAGGTCGCCGCGGGCGACCATGACGCCGTCGAAGGCCAGCACGATGGCCTCCAGGTGGATCACGGCCTCCGGCTTTTCGACCTTGGCGATGACGGGGAGGGTCTTGTTCTCCTCGGCCATGATCTGGTGCACGAGCTTGATGTCGTCGGGCGAGCGGACGAACGACAGGGCGATCAGGTCGACGCCGAGGCCGAGGGCGAAGCGCAGGTCCGCCTCGTCCTTGTCGCTCATCGCGGGGACACTGACGGCGACGTTCGGCAGCGAGACGCCCTTGTTGTTGCTGACCGGGCCGCCCTCGGTGACCAGGCAGCGGATGTCCTCGCCCTCGACGGCGGTGACCTCGACCGCGACCTTGCCGTCGTCGATCAGCAGGCGGTCGCCGACCTTGACCTCCTTCGGCAGCTTTTGGTAGGTGCAGCTGACCCGGTCCGGGGTGCCGAGGATGTCCTCGCTGGTGATGGTGACGACGTCGCCGGTGCGCCACAGGTGCGGGCCGTTGGCGAACCTGCCGAGGCGGATCTTGGGACCCTGCAGGTCGGCGAGGACCGCGACGGCGCGGCCGGTCTCCTTCGCGGCGGCGCGGACCATGTCGTAAATCTTCTGGTGATCATCGTGGCTGCCGTGGCTGAAGTTCAGCCGGGCCACATCCATGCCGGCCTCGACCAGTCCGAGCATGCGCTCGGGGGAGGCGGTGGCAGGACCCATGGTGCAGACGATCTTTGCGCGGCGTGTCACAGCCATCAGGCTAGTCTCTCTTTCGGGTCGGCTCGCTGGCCGACCCTCGTCATAAGGATGAACTGCGAATGGCGACGCCCCGGCGGTCCGTCGGGCGCGCTTCGATCAGCAGGGGCCGCGGGCGTCAGCGACCGCAATCGTCTTCAGCTTATCGGTCTGCTTCCGGCGACCGCCGGGAGATGGCCCGACCGGGTACGGCCCGGCCTCGTCGCCACCCGCGATGGACCCAGGTGACGATGCCCGGCGAAGTGCGGGCGGGTGGCCGAACTGTCGAAAAGTCGTCAAATCGGCGGGCGTCAGCGACCGCAACGGCCTCACCCTATCGGTCCCCGCGGGGCCGCTCACCAGCGGCGCGGCGCGCGCGACTGAACCCGAACACCGAAAGTCACGTGTTGACAGCAGTCGGTTAAATCGGGGCAGCGGCATGGGGGTGCGCGATGGCGGTTCGGTGGTGGGAGATCAGGCGGCAGCGGGTGCTGGAACGCGCGGCCCGCGAGCAGGAGCGCGAGAGCGAAGCGGCCCGGCAGCGGCTGCTGTGCCACGCGGCGCAGTGCGGCGGCGCCCGGCGGGTGCCGCGGCCGAGGACGGCCCCGGCGGCGGCCCGCGCCTGATGGGCGCGACCCGATCGATCACGGGGCGGCAGAACCGCCCCGTGATCAACGGTGAGCAGCTGTCAACCTGGGCCGTCGACCTCCGCAGCGCGCTGCCGCCCGGGCCACGTTGAAAAGGCTCAGTCAGCGGATGGCGGCCAGCGGCTGCGACGACGGCTTCACCGGTGCCGGCAGCTCGCCGAATCCGCCCAGGTAGGTGTGGATCGCCGCGGCGGCCGCCCGGCCCTCCGCGATCGCCCACACGATCAGCGACGCGCCGCGGTGCATGTCGCCCGCGACGAACACGCCCTCGGCCCCGGTCTGCCAGTCGTCGCCGGCGTCGACCGCTCCCCTGCCGTTGCGGCTCACCCCGAACTGGGTGAGCAGCGGCTGCTGCTCGGTGCCGTCGAAGCCGATCGCCAGCAGCACCAGGTCGGCGCGCAGGTCGCGCTCCGAACCCGGCTGGACGGTGACCGTACGGCGGCCGTCGATGCGCTCGACGGCGACGTCGGCGACGCGAACCGACACGACGTTGCCGTTGCCGTCGTCCACGAACTCCTGCACGGCCACGCCGAAGACGCGTTCGCCGCCCTCCTCGTGGGCCGGGTAGTTGCGCAGGATCACCGGCCAGGTCGGCCACGGGTGCAGCTCGCCGGCCCGGACCTCGGGCGGGAGCGGGTACTGGTCGAGCTGGATCACGCCGGCCGCGCCCTGGCGGTGTGCGACGCCGAGGCAGTCGGCGCCGGTGTCACCGCCACCGATGATCACGACGTGCCGGCCGTTGGCGTCGATCGGCGTGGTGTCCTGCAGGCCGGCCACCACGCGGTTGGCGGGCACCAGGTGCTCCATCGCGAGGTGCACGCCCGCGAGCTGCCGCCCCGGGGTGCCCGGGGTGTCGCGCCCGGCGAGGGCACCGCAGGTGAGCAGCACCGCGTCGAAGCGTTCCCGCAGGTCGTCGGCGGTCACGTCGACGCCGACGTTGACGCCGGTCTCGAAGATCACGCCCTCGGCCGCCATCTGGGCGAGGCGCTCGTCGATGCGCACCTTCTCCAGCTTGAAGTCCGGGATGCCGTAGCGCAGCAGGCCACCGATCTTGTCGTCCCGCTCGTACACGGTGACGGCGTGACCGGCGCGGGCCAGTTGCTGCGCGGCGGCGAGCCCGGCCGGGCCCGAGCCGACCACGGCGACGCTGCGGCCCGACAGGACGACCGGCGGCTGCGGCACCAGGCCGGCGGCGAACGCGTGGTTCGCGATCTCCACCTCGACCTGCTTGATCGTCACCGGGTCGTCGGAGATGCCGAGCACGCAGGCGGCCTCGCACGGTGCCGGGCAGAGCCGCCCGGTGAACTCCGGGAAGTTGTTCGTCGCGTGCAGGCTCTCCGCGGCCGCCGCCCAGGCGTTCGTGCGGACCAGGTCGTTCCAGTCCGGGATGCGGTTGCCCAGCGGGCAGCCCTCGTGGCAGAACGGGATGCCGCAGTCCATGCACCGGGTGGCCTGGTCGCGGATGAGCTCGCCGTCGGCCGGCGGGTACACCTCGCGCCAGTCGCGGATGCGTACCGGCACCGGGCGACGCTTCGGCAGTTGCCGCTCGTAACGCAGGAAACCGTTCGGATCAGGCACGGGTGACCCCCATAACCGCCTCGTCGATGTTCCGACCGGCGGCTTCGGCGGTCCTGATCAGCTCCATCACGCGCTTGTAGTCGCGCGGCACCACCGCGGTGAACTCCGCCACCGCCGTCTGCCAGTCCTTGAGCAGCCGCTCCGCCACGGCGGAGCCGGTCTCGGCGAAGTGCTTCTCCACCAGGTTGTGCAGTCGTTCCCGCTCCTCGCCGGTGAGCGGCGTGAGCTCGACCAGCTCGGGGTTGATCCGGCTCTGTTCGAGGTTGTGCACGAACGCCGTGCCGCCGCTCATGCCGGCGGCGAAGTTGCGCCCCACGGGCCCGAGCACGACCACGGTGCCGCCGGTCATGTACTCGCAGCCGTGGTCGCCGACGCCCTCGACGACCGCCGAGGCGCCGGAGTTGCGCACCGCGAACCGCTCGCCGGCGCGGCCACGCAGGAACACCTCGCCGCTGGTGGCGCCGTACAGGATGGTGTTGCCCGCGATGATGTTCTCCTCCGCGACGAACGGCGCGTTCGCCGCGGGGCGCACGATCACCCGGCCGCCGGAGAGCCCCTTGGCCACGTAGTCGTTGGTGTCGCCGATCAGCCGCAGGGTGACGCCGCGCGGCAGGAACGCCCCGAACGACTGCCCGCCGGTGCCCCGCAGGGTGAACCCGATGGTGTCGTCGGGCAGGCCGTTGCCGCCGTAACGGCGGGTGACCTCGCCACCGAGCATCGCGCCGACGCTGCGGTGGTCGTTGCGCACGAGCACCTCGGCGCGGACCTGGGCGCCCGCCTCGAGCGCGGGCGCGGCCAGCGCGATGAGCTCGTTGTCGAGCGACTTCTCCAGGCCGTGGTCCTGCTTGACGATGCCGCGGCGCGCGGCACCCTCGGGCAGCTCCGGCACGAACAGCACCGGCGACAGGTCCAGGCCCTTGGCCTTCCAGTGCGACACGGCCGGCTCGATCTCGAGGATCTCGGCGTGCCCGATGGCCTCGTCGATGGTGCGGAAGCCCAGCTCGGCGAGGTAGCCGCGGACCTCCTCGGCGAGGAACAGGAAGAAGTTTTCCACGAACTCGGGCTTGCCGGTGAACCGCTCGCGCAGCACCGGGTTCTGCGTGGCGATGCCGACCGGGCAGGTGTCCAGGTGGCAGACCCGCATCATGATGCAGCCCGAGACGATCAGCGGCGCGGTCGCGAAGCCGAACTCCTCGGCGCCGAGCAGCGCCGCGATGACCACGTCACGGCCGGTCTTGAGCTGGCCGTCGACCTGCACGGTGACCCGGTCCCGCAGCCCGTTGAGCAGCAGCGTCTGCTGCGCCTCGGCGAGGCCGAGCTCCCACGGGGAGCCGGCGTGCTTGAGCGAGTTGAGCGGGGACGCGCCGGTGCCGCCGTCGTGACCCGAGATCAGGATCACGTCGGCCTTGAGCTTGGCCACGCCCGCCGCGACGGTGCCGACCCCGATCTCGGAGACCAGCTTCACGTGTACGCGCGAAGCCGGGTTGACGTTCTTGAGGTCGTGAACGAGCTGAGCCAGGTCCTCGATCGAGTAGATGTCGTGGTGCGGCGGGGGCGAGATCAGCCCGACGCCCGGCGTGGCGTGCCGGGTCTTGGCGATCCACGGCCACACCTTGTTACCGGGCAGCTGGCCACCCTCGCCGGGCTTCGCGCCCTGCGCCATCTTGATCTGCAGGTCGTCGGCGTTCACGAGGTATTCGCTCGTCACACCGAAGCGCCCGGAGGCGATCTGCTTGACCGACGAGCGGCGCTGCGGGTCGTAGAGGCGCTCGACGTCCTCGCCGCCCTCGCCGGTGTTGGACTTGCCGCCGAGGCGGTTCATCGCGATCGCGAGGGTCTCGTGCGACTCGGCCGAGATGGAGCCGTAGCTCATCGCGCCGGTGGCGAAACGCTTGACGATCTCGGAGGCCGGCTCGACCTCGTCCAGCGGCACCGGCTCGCGGTCCCTGAAGCGGAACAGCCCGCGCAGCGAGCCCGCCGCCTCGGCCAGCCCGTCGACCTTCGCCGTGTACTGCCGGAACACGTCGTACTGCTTGCTGCGGGTCGCGTGCTGCAGCAGGAAGACGGTCTCCGGGTTGAAGAGGTGGACCTCGCCCTCGCGGCGCCACTGGTATTCGCCGCCGACCTCGAGGCGGCGGTGGCTGCGCTCGGCCGGGTTGCGCGGGTACGCCTTCGCGTGCCGGGCGGCGACCTCCGCGTGGATCTCGGCCAGGCCGGAGCCGCCGATGCGCCCGGAGGTGCCGGCGAAGTAGCGCTGCAGCAGCCGGTTGTCGAGGCCGACCGCCTCGAACACCTGCGCGCCGCAGTACGACGACACCGTCGAGATGCCCATCTTGGACATGATCTTCAGGACGCCCTTGCCGAGCGCCTTGACGTAGTTGCGGACCGCCTTCTTCGACTCCATGCCCGCGAGCGGGCCGGTGGCGATGAGGTCGTCCACGCTCTCGAACGCCAGGTACGGGTTGACCGCCGCGGCGCCGTACCCGATCAGCACGGCCGCGTGGTGCACCTCCCGGCAGTCGCCGCTCTCCACGACGAGCGCCACCTGCGTGCGGGTCTGCTCGCGCACCAGGTGCTGGTGCACCGCCGCGGTGAGCAGCAGCGACGGGATCGGCGCCAGGTCGGCGTTGGAGTCGCGGTCGGAGAGCACCAGGATGCGTACCCCGTCCTCGATCGCCTCGGACACGTGGCGGCAGATCTGCGTCAGCCGCGCCTTGATGCCCTTCGCGCCCTCCCGCAGCGGGTACAGGCCGGAGACCCGGACCGCCTTGAAGCCGGGCAGGTCGCCGTCCTCGTCGATCGAGAGCAGCTTGGCCAGCTCGTCGTTGTCGATGACCGGGTACGGAAGGACGATCTGCCGGCAGCTCGCCGGGCCCGGGTCGAGCAGGTTGCCCTCGGGCCCGATGGTCGTCGACAGGCTGGTCACCAGCTCCTCGCGGATGGCGTCCAGCGGCGGGTTGGTCACCTGGGCGAACAGCTGGTGGAAGTAGTCGAACAGCAGCCGCGGTCGGGTCGACAGCGGCGAGATCGGCGTGTCGGTGCCCATCGAGCCGAGCGGCTCGGCGCCGCTGCGGGCCATCGGCGCGACCAGGATCTTCAGCTCCTCCTCGGAGTAGCCGAAGATCTGCTGGCGGCGCATGACCGAGTCGTGGGTGTAGATGATGTGCTCGCGCGGCGGCAGGTCCTGCAGGTCGATCAGCCCGGCGTGCAGCCACTCGTCGTAGGGCCGCGCGGCGGCCAGCTCGGCCTTGATCTCGTCGTCGTGCACGATCCGGCCGGCCGCGGTGTCCACCAGGAACATCCGGCCCGGCTGCAGCCGGCCCTTCGCGACCACCGTTGCCGGGTCGAGGTCGAGCACGCCCGCCTCGGAGCCGAGCACGACCAGCCCGTCGCTGGTGTGCCACCAGCGGCCCGGGCGCAGGCCGTTGCGGTCGAGCACCGCGCCGATCAGGGTGCCGTCGGTGAACGCCACGCTGGCCGGGCCGTCCCACGGCTCCATGAGGCTGGCGTGGAAGCGGTAGAAGGAGCGCCGCGCCGGGTCCATGCCCAGGTCGTTCTCCCACGCCTCCGGGATCATCATCAGCACGGCGTGCGGCAGGCTGCGCCCGGACAGGTGCAGCAGCTCGAGGACCGCGTCGAAGTTCGCCGAGTCCGACGCCTCCGACGTGCAGATCGGGAAGAGCCGCTTGAGGTTGCCGGGCACGTTCGGCGAGGCGAGCAGCGCCTCGCGGGCCGCCATCCAGTTCCGGTTGCCGCGGATCGTGTTGATCTCACCGTTGTGTGCGATGAACCGGTAGGGGTGCGCCAGCGGCCACGACGGGAACGTGTTGGTCGAGAAACGCGAGTGCACCAGCGCGATCGCGCTGTCCACCCTGGAGTCGGCCAGGTCCGGGAAGAACTCGGGCAGCTGGTCGGGCGTCAGCATGCCCTTGTAGGTGATCGTGCGCGCCGACAGCGACGGGAAGTACGCCGCGACGCCGCGCTGCGACGTCTCCCGCTCGACCTGCTTGCGGATGCAGAACGCGACCCGGTCCAGCTCGATGCCGGACAACGGTTCACCGGCGGGGCCGGCGACGGTGCCGGTGAGCCGGTGTGCGGCGAGGAAGACCTGCTTGATCTGGGGGCGGGCCGCCTCGGCGGTCTCGCCGAGGCTGGACGGGTCCACGGGCACGTCTCGCCAGCCGAGGATGTCGCCGCCCTCGACCAGGGCGTACTTCTCGAAGACCGCGATCGCGCGGGCCGCCTCGGCCGGGTCGTTCGGCAGGAAGGCGAGGCCCGTCGCGTAGAAGCCGGCGGCCGGCAGGTCGAAGCCCGCCACGGCGCGCAGGAACACGTCGGGGATCTGGATCATGATGCCGGCGCCGTCGCCCGTGTTGTATTCGGCGCCGCGGGCGCCACGGTGATCGAGCCGGATCAGCGCCGACAGGCCCTTGGCGACCACGTCGTGGGAGCGCCGACCGTGCAGGTCGGCGACAAACGCCACGCCGCACGCGTCGCGTTCCTGAGCCGGGTCGTACAACCCCTGAGGGTGCGGAAAAGCCACCGGGCCTCCGATCGTCACTGGTGTTCCGTTCAAGGTCGGGACGACGTCGGCCCTGCAAAGTCTCTAGAGTCTACGTTAGTCGTCACCGATCTTCGCCAGGTGCGGATAGATCACACTTTTGCCCCACCGATTCGTCACCGGAGGAGCCTCGGGGGGCGGTATGTCGTCGCCGGGAGAGAGCTGCGGCCGGGGCAACGGGTAGTCTCGCGCGGTGGCGCTAGAGGATACCGACGTCTTCACCCGGCTGGAACGTTTCTACGATGCCGTGCCCCGCGACGCCGCCGTCGCGGAGGACATCGGCGGGTTCGTGCTCTTCGTCAACGACGGCGGGGGATGGCCCTTCTACGCACGTCCCCGCCTGGGCAGCGCCGAAACGCCGTCCGCAGCTGATATTACCGCCGTCCGGCAGCGCCAACGCGACCTCGGCGTTCCCGAGGCGTTCGAATGGGTGCACGAGACGACCCCGGACCTGCTGGCCGTGGCCCGTTCCGCGGGCCTGGACGTGCTGCTCGCGCCGCTGATGGTGCTGGAGAGCGCCGCCCTCGTGCCGGACCTGCCGCTGCCCGGCGCCGCGATCCGCTTCCTCGACCCCGCCGCGCCGTCCTTCGGCGCCGACATCAGCGTCAGCCGCGCGGTCGGCCGGCTCGGCTTCGGCGCGCCGGCGAACGCCACCGCCCTGCAGGCCGGCTCCCTGGTGGTCGAGGTGGCCGGCCCGCAGCAGCGCGACGCGGTGCCCCCGCTCAGCGCCGACGCCGTCGCCCAGCTGACCCGCCGGCACGCGTCCGGGCGGCTGCTCAGCGCGGTCGTCGAATCGCCCGAAGAGGGCATCCTGGCCTGCGGATCGGCGCAGCGCGCCGGCACGGTGGCCGAGGTCGCGGGGGTGGCCACGCTGCCGTCCGCCCGCCGCCGCGGCTACGCCTCGCAGCTGACCGCGAGCCTGGCCCGGCGCGCGATGCAGAACGGCGCCGACCTGGTCCTGCTCTCGGCCGGCGACGACGACGCGGCCCGCCTCTACTCCAGGGTCGGCTTCCGGCGCGTCGGCACCGCCTGCATCGCCGAGCCGGCCGCCGTCTCGCGCTGAGGGCTCAGTCCGGGGGCTGCCAGTCCGCGGCCAGCCCGCGGGCGTGGCCGAGGATGCGGGGCCGCAGCGAGCCGAGCGCGGCGTTGCGCGCCCGCAGCGCCAGCCGGCCGCGCGCCTGCACCACCGCCGACATGCGGCGGGGGTGGCCGTCCCCCCTGGCCGGCCCCCGCCCGCGGGCCCCGGCGGTCGCCCCCACCGCCCCCGGG
>NZ_JBEZXZ010000034.1:0-58981 GCF_040638275.1 Actinoplanes sp. NPDC026623
AACACCCCCCCCCCCCCCCCCGTGGGGCCCCCCCGCGGGTCGCCCGGGGGCCGGCGCCCCCCCCCCCCGCGCCCCCGGCGACGCGTCGCCGTCGACCGAGCCGACCGAAACGGCCTCGCCGAGCCCGTCCAGCAACGACGACGGCGCGGGCGAGGGCCAGGGACGCGGGCGGCGCGCACACCAGCACTGATCCGATTTGTCGTAGTAAAACGGCTCGCGTGGCCCCGGCCCCGCGAGTCGTTTTATCCTGAATGCCCTGGTCAGCACTCTGTGCGGTACCCGTTAGGTCTCAGCTGTGAGGATCCTCATCTACCAGGCCCGGAAGGCCACATACACTTCACGCCGATGGACACGACTGTCGCCGACACATTGATCGGCACAACGATTGACGGGCGCTACCGGATCACCGGCCGGGTCGCCCGTGGTGGCATGGCGACCGTTTACACGGCGATGGACGATCGGCTCGGGCGGACGGTCGCGCTGAAGATCATTCACCCGTCGCAGGCGACGAACGTGCACTTCGTCGACCGCTTCACCGAAGAGGCGAAGACGATCGCCCGGCTCACCCATCCCAACGTCGTCGCCGTTTACGACCAGGGCCGCCACCAGGGCCTGCCCTACCTGGTGATGGAGTATGTGCAGGGCCGCACCCTGCGCGACCTGCTCAGCCAGCGCCGCCGGCTCAACCCGGTCGAGGCGCTCGCGATCCTGGAGCAGATGCTCGCCGCGATCGCCGCCGCGCACCGCGCCGGCCTGGTGCACCGCGACGTGAAGCCGGAGAACGTGCTGGTCGCCGAGGCGCCCAGCGGCGGCATCGCCAACCTCGTCGACAGCGTGGTGAAGGTGGCCGACTTCGGCCTGGCCCGCGCCGTCGAGGCGAGCTCTACCGACGACGCCGGCCAGCTGATGGCGACCGTGGCCTATGTCGCACCAGAGCTGGTCACCGACGGGCACGCGGACGCCCGCACCGACGTCTACTCGTCCGGCATCGTGCTCTTCGAGATGCTCACCGGCCGGGTGCCCTACGAGGACGGCGAGCCGGTGGAGGTCGCCTGGCAGCACGTCGACAACGACGTCCCGGCGCCGTCCGACATCGTCAAGGGCCTGCCGACCGTGCTCGACGACCTGGTCATCCGGGCCACCCGCCGCGACGCGGGCGCCCGGCCGACCGACGCGGGCGCGATGCTCTCCGAGGTGCAGGTGGTCCGCGACGACCTCGGCGCCGCGAACGTCGAGACCGCGCTGCTGCGCCAGGTCCCGGCCCGCCCGCTCGCCGCCGACGCCACCGCGCTGGTGCCCGCCGTCGGCGACACGCCCGGCAACCGGCCGACCTGGGCCCGACTGCCCGATCAGGGCCCGCGCCCCCGCGGCCAGCGCCGCGCCGGCGGGCCGCCGCCGCCCGCCGCCGGCACCGTGATCGGCGGGGCGGGCGTCGACCGGCGCCGCATCATGATCATCGCCGCGATCGCGGTGATGGTGCTCACCATCATCGGCAGCACCTGGTGGGTGACCCTCGGCCGCTACACCGACGCGCCGCAACTGGTGAACAGCAGCCGGGCGCAGGCCGAGCAGGCCGCCGCGCAGGAGGGCTTCGAGCTGCGCATCGGCGACGGCGCGTTCAGCGAGACAGTCGCCAAGGACGTCGTGCTGAGCCAGGACCCGCCGCCGGCCAAGCGGATCATCAAGGGCGGCATCATCACCGTCTCGCTGTCGCTGGGCCCCGAGCGCTACCAGGTGCCCGACGTCGTCGGCCTGGAGGCCTCCGCGGCCCGCGGCGACATCGAGGCCACCAAGCTGAAGTTCAAGCAGGGCACGGGCAAGTACAGCGACTCCGTGCCGCAGGGCGTCGTCATCTCCACCGACCCGAAGGCCGCGACGGAGCTCAAGCCCGGCGGGACAGTCACCGTGGTGGTCAGCAAGGGCCGCGCGCCGATCAGCGTGCCGGAGTTCAAGGGCAAGAACATCAACGAAGCCCGCAACGAGGCACAGCGCCTCGGCCTCATCGTGGTCGAGCAGTACAAGGACAACGATCAGCCCACCGACACGGTCATCGACCAGTCTCCGAAGGCGGGCACCGGCGCCGAGAAGGACGACGAGATCAAGCTGGTGGTCAGCAAGGGCCCGCCGCTGATCAGCGTGCCGAACCTCGCCAACCAGCCGTGTCAGCAGGCCGCCCAGGCGCTGCAGGGCCAGAACCTGCGGGCCCGGCTGGACGGCAACCCCAACGGCGCGGTCAAGTTCCAGAACCCGTTCGCGGACACGCCGGTGCCGCCGCAGACCGAGATCGTCCTGCTGTGCGGGTGAGCCGGCCCGTCGGTTCGCACACGAAGACGTCGGGCGGGCTGGCCAAGGCGGCCCTGCCCTACGCGGACGCGGCCGGCTCCGAGGCGCTGCAGGTCTACGTTTCCAACTCGCGCGGCTGGGCGCTGCCGCCGGGCGACCCGAAGCAGGACATCCTGTTCCGGGACGGCTGCGGCGAGCGGGGCCTGCCCGCATACATCCACGCCTCGCTGCTGGTCAATCTCGGTTCGCCGACCGAGCTGACCGTGGAGCGGTCGGTGCAGACGCTCGAGCACGCGCTGCGCCGGGGCGCCGCGATCGGCGCGACGGCGGTGGTCTACCACGCGGGCAGTGCGGTCGACGAGGACCACGAGGACAAGGCGCTGCACCGGCTCCGCGAGGCGCTGCTGCCGCTGCTGGACACCGCGGCGGCGCAGGGCCTGCCGAGGATCCTGGTGGAGCCCAGCGCGGGCGGCGGGCGCAGCCTGGCCTCGAAGGTGCAGGACCTGGGGCCGTACCTGGCCGCGGTCGAGCACCACCCGTGGCTGGGCGTCTGCTTCGACACCTGCCACGCCTGGGCGGCCGGGCACGACCTGGCCCGGCCCGGCGGCATGACGGAGACCCTGGACGCCCTGGTGGCGACGGTCGGCCCGGAGCGGCTCCAGCTGATTCACGCCAACGACTCCAAGGACGAGTGCGGCTCGACCCGCGACCGGCACGAGACCATCGGCGCGGGCCGGATCGGCACGGCGCCGTTCGCCGAACTGCTGGCCCACCCGGCGACCGCGGGCGTGCCGGTGATCGTCGAGACGCCGAGCAAGGAACACGAGGGCCACGCCGCCGACATCGCCGTGCTCAAGGAGCTGCGGCCGTAACGGGCCGGGGGCGAATAGTGCCCGTCCGGGGACACCCTGCGGCACCGGCGAGCCGCTAGGCTCCGAAGGTGAGCGGCAACGAGCTCGGGATGTTCCTGCGGACTCGGCGCAAGGGGATCACCCCCGCCGAGGCCGGGCTGCTCACCGGGCACAGCCGGCCGGCCGGGCTGCGCCGCTCCGATGTGGCCGCCCTCGCCGGGATCAGCGTGGCGGACCTCACCAGCATCGAGCAGGGCCGCGACCCCCACCCGGACCCGCCGGTGCTGGCGGCGCTCGGCGACGCGCTACGCCTCACCCCCACCGAGCGAATGCAGCTCTACCAACTCAGCAGGGCCGCCACCGACACCGGTTCCAGCCGCCCGCACCGGGAGGTACGGGCAACCGTGCTGGCCCTGCTGCGCAACCTCGAGCCGGCGCCGGCGGTGCTGCTCAACAACCTGAGCGAGGTGCTGGCGCACACGGACGGCTACGAGGCGGTGGGCGGCCCCGCCGGGCTGCTCGACGGCACCCCGCCCAGCCAGATCCGCTTCGTCTTCACCGACAGCCGGGCCCGGACCGTCTACCCCGACTGGGAGTGCATCGCGGACGAGCAGGTCGCCGCGCTGAAACGCGGCCCGTTCCGCGCGGACCCGGCCATCGCGGCGCTGGTGGACGAGCTGACCGTCACGGCCGGAGAGGCCTTCACCCGCCGACTGCACACCGTCACCGGCCCGGCGGGCGCCACCGGCGTCGCGCGCCTGTTCCACCCCGAGGCCCGCGAGATCCACCTGGCCTACGAGACGCTCGAACTGCCCCCGGCCGACAATCAGCGGCTGGTCGTCTACCTGCCCGCGGACCGGGCGGCCGCGGCCGCGCTCGCCCGGCTGACCACACCGGGCCCCACGGGCGCGCACCGTTACGCGGTCTTCGGACCGGTCCTCACCACCGACCCCGCCGGGACGGACCCGGACCTGCCGCAGCCGCGAAGGCCCGGGCTCCGCCTGATCTCCGGCGACTAGGTTCTGTCCCGAGCAGCGGAACTGATCTTCGGGGTCGAAGGGCCAGCAGGACTCGTCACGCTGGGAGCACCCTCCCATCCACGCATACATTTTCCACCCGGCCTCGGGCCAGAAGCATCCGGCCGCCGGGCCACGTTGGAACTGCTGTGATGAACCTCGGGCGCGCTTTGCCGGCGGCATTACCGGTATTATTTCGACGCGCGTGGTACTGCACCTAAATTGCCGCGCCGATCCGGTGAACGCTATTGCCGAAATGAGATTGGCATGATCATTCACGGGCGTGTCGGGGCGGGGTGCGGGAGAATTCTCCGGTGGGACAGATGTCATTGTTCGGCAGGTCGGAATTGGCGGCGATGCGGGACCGGACCGCGCGGCGAAACTATTCAGCCGCCGCTGAGGAATTTCGTCGTGAGCACGAGCGTCATCGCCGGTGGGGTCTTCAGCAACGCCATGGTGAGAAGCTTCGCCGTAACCGCCTGAGTCGCTCCGCAGCCCTGGCAGCGCCGGCTCCCGAGAGCGGGCCGGCCCACCTCACCGCGCCCGCGTCGCCTACTGCACCACGAGTGTCCGCCGCACCGCGCGTGCCTGCCCCATCCGCGTCGCCGTCCGCAGCACGAGTGCCTGCCGCGCCGCCAGCGGCCACCCCACCCACATCGCCCTCCGGACCACGCCTGCCAGCTGCACCGCCAGCAGCCACCCCACCTGCAGCACCCTCCACACCGCGCGTGCCCACCCCACCCACATCGCCCTCTGCACCACGTGTGCCTGCAGCGCCACAAGCGGCCACCCCACCCGCAGCACCCTCCGCACCACCCATGCCGGCCGCGCCGCCAGCGGCCACCCCACCCGCAGCACCTTCCACACCACCCGCGCCTGCTGCGCTACGAGCGGCCGCCCCATCCGCAGCGCCTTCGCACCGCGCGTGCCCACCCCACCCACATCGCCGCCTGCACCACCCGCGCCTGCAGCGCCACGAGCGGCCACCCCACCCCCAGCACCCTCCACACCGCGCGTGCCCACCCCACCCACATCGCCGCCTGCACCACCCGCGCCTGCACCGCCACGAGCAGCCACCCCACCCCCAGCACCCTCCACACCACCCATGCCGGCCGCGCCGCCAGCAGCCACCCCACCCGCAGCACCCTCCGCACCACGCGTGTCTGCCGCGCCGCGGCCTGGTCTCGCACCGCCGCCGACCCAGCCGCCGCAGCACCCGGCGGCACCGATCCCGGCACCGATCCCGACACTCCGGCGACCACGATCACCTCGGTCGCCGACCCGCCTGCCACCGCCGGCAGGGCACCCCTGCTGGCAGACACTGCCAGCCCGGACATCGCCTCGACGGCCGTGGACGGCACCGCCGGTGTCATCGCCGACAGCCGCGGTGCCACTGCCGTGCGTGCCACGACCAGCTCCCAGCGGACTCACCGCGGGAAAAGATGGGTCAGCAGCCACCCGGCGGGCGCCACCGATACCGTCGCCATCCGTCTCGCGACCGGAACCCTCCCCATCCGCCTCGCGAACAGGGCCTCCATCACCACCTCGGCCGCGATCGGGTCCCGGTGGGCATTCCCTGAATGAAGATGGCCACTGCGAGACGGTGGGCACGGTGACACTCGGCCATTTCCGCCACGCTCGGCTCCGCGACGGTCACCGTGCGAACGCCAGCCCAGAGTCCAACAGAAACCATTTCCCGCCAGGTAGATACTCGACACTCGCACGGCGGGTGAAACGGGCCGCCTAGCAGCAGGTGAAACGGGTCGCCCCTCGGTGGGCAAAAAGGGCCACCCCACTGCGGACGAAAGAAGTCACCGCGCGCCAGGTGAAATGTGTTGACCGCGGCAAGAAAAAAGGGTGCCCCGCAGCAGGTGAAATGTGCGGCGCAGGCGATTCGCCGCGATCGCGCGCCCCCGGAATGCGGACACGAGGCCGAGGTTTGACGATGCGGAATACGCGCTCACATCGGCCGCCAGAGAGCGCCCCCCGGCATCCAGTTAGGCGTCATCGCCTTGGTCTGCGCTTCGCGACCGGTCGCTGTGAGGCAGACCGGCTCCGGTGCAAGGTTGTCCTTGGCGGCATGGCCATGGGATCTCTGTCGATCAGGATCCGCGGGACAGAACCTGGGGAGAGGCGGCTAGGAGAGCAGTTCCCCGAGGACCGATGCCGCGTGGTCCACGTCGTCGTCGGTGAGGTCCAGGTGTGTCACCAGGCGCGCGATGCGCGGCAGCATCGCCGCGATCAGCACCCCTCGCTCCGCCGCCGCGGCGGCCAGCGCCGGCGCGTCCAGCTTCGCGCCGCTCAGGTCCAGCGGCACCAGGTTCGTCCGGACCCGGGCCGGGTCGACCACGCCGAACGGCTCGAGTGCCTCGGCGAGCCGACGGGCCCGTGCATGATCGACGGTGAGCCGGGCCAGGTGGTGGTCGAGCGCATGCCGCCCGGCCGCCGCCAGAATGCCGACCTGCCGCATGCCGCCGCCGAGCCGCTTGCGGATCAGCCGGGCCTCGGCGATCTTCTCCGTGCTGCCGACCACGAGCGAGCCGACCGGCGCGCCGAGGCCCTTGGAGAGGCACACCGACAGCGTGTCGAAGATCCGGCCGTAGACGTCGAGCGGCACGCCGTCGGCGATGTGCGCGTGCCAGATCCGGGCGCCGTCGCAGTGCAGCGCGACGCCGGCCTCGTCGGCCACCGCCCGCAGCCCGCGCAGGGTCTCCAGGCTGATCACCCCGCCGCCGCCCAGGTTGTGGGTCTGCTCGACGGCGATCGCCCGGGTCGGCACCGACGGGTAGCCCACCGGGCGGATCATCTCGGCGATCTGCTCCACGTCGAGGTCCGCGCCGGCCGACGGCCAGGTGCGGGTGGAGATGCCGCCGAGCGCGGCGGCCGCGCCCTGCTCGTACGTGACGACGTGCGCGTCGCCACCGGCGAGCAACTCGCCGCCCCGCGGCACGACGAGTTGCAGCGCGATCTGGTTGGCCATCGTGCCGGACGGGGTGAACAGGGCCGCCTCGTGCCCGAACAGCGCTGCCACGTGCCGCTCGAGGGAGATGACCGTCAGGTCGTCGCCGAAGACGTCGTCGCCGACCTCGGCGCCCGCCATCGCCGCGCGCATCGCCACGGTCGGCCTGGTGACGGTGTCCGACCGCAGGTCAGCCACGGAGCATCTCCGCGACCAGGAACGCCAGCTCGAGGCTCTGCTGGGTGTTGAGCCGCGGGTCGCAGGCGGTCTCGTAGCGGTCCGGCAGGTCGAGGTCCTCGATGCCCTGCGCGCCGCCCAGGCACTCGGTGACGTCCTCGCCGGTCAGCTCGATGTGGATGCCGCCCGGGTGGGTACGCAGGCCGCGGTGCACCTCGAAGTAGCCGAGCACCTCGTCGACGACCCGGTCGAAGTGCCGGGTCTTGTAGCCGTTCGACGACTCGTGCGTGTTGCCGTGCATCGGGTCGCACTGCCAGACGACCTTGGCGCCGCTGGCGGTGACCTTCTCCACGATCGGCGGCAGGTTGTCGCGGACCTTGCCGTTGCCCATCCGGCTGATCAGGGTGAGCCGGCCCGGGATGTTGTCCGGGTTGAGCTTCTCGCACAGCTCGATGGCGGTCTCCGGGCTGGTGCCCGGGCCGAGCTTGACGCCGATCGGGTTGGCGATGCGGCTGATGAAGTCGATGTGCGCGTGGTCCAGCTGCCGGGTGCGCTCGCCGATCCACAGGAAGTGGCCCGACAGGCCGTAGGCCTTGCCGTCGGAGACCCGGGTGAGCGCGCGGTCGTACTCCAGCGCCAGGGCCTCGTGCGAGCAGTACAGGCTGACCGTGCGCAGCGCCTCGTCCTCGGTCATGCCGCAGGCGCGGATGAAGTCGAGGGCGCGGTCGATCTCGCGGGCGATCGCCTCGTAGCGCTCGCCGGCCGGCGAGGCCCGGACGAAGTCCTTGTTCCAGTCGTGCAGGCCGGCCAGGTCGGCCAGGCCGCCCGACAGGTACGCCCGCAGCATGTTCATCGCGGCGGCCGAGTTCGCGTACGCCCGGATCATGCGCTGCGGATCGGCGACCCGGGCGGCCTCGTTCGCCTCGAGCGAGTTGATCAGATCGCCGCGGTACGCCGGCAGCCCGAGCGAGTCCGTCGCCGACGAGCGCGGCTTGGTGTACTGCCCCGCGACCCGCGCCACCTTCACCACCGGCATCGACGCGCCGTAGGTCAGCACGACCGCCATCTGCAGCAGGGTGCGCGCGTTGGCGAGCAGGTGGCTCTCGGTGTTGTCCGCGAAGGTCTCGGCGCAGTCGCCGCCCTGCAGCAGGAACGCGCGCCCCTCGCAGACCTCGGCGAGCCGCACCCGGAGCTGGTCGACCTCGTACGGCGCGACGACCGACGGCACGTTGTCGAGGACCTGACAGACCGACCGCACCTCGTCCAGGTCCTGCCACGGCGGCATCTGCACCCGCGGCAGGGACCGCCACCGGTCCAGGCCGAGGGCCTCGTCCTCGGCGGAGTCGGTGGAGGGACGGGAGGTCTGCAGGGCCGTGGCGCCGACCCCGGGATGACTGAGCTGGTGCCACTCTCGGCGCATGACGAGAGCCTAAACGTCGAACGAAAGGGGGCGCCGGGAGGATCCCCGGCGCCCCACTCTCTAGGAACTGATTGCTACGAGCCTCAGCCGAGGCCGTTCTTGATCGCGGTGATCAGCTCGCCGTTGCTGGTGTCGCCGGAGAACTCCCAGAAGAACGCGCCGCCGAGGCCCTGGTTCTTCACGTAGGTCATCTTGCCGGCGACGGTGCTCGGGGTGTCGTAGCTCCACCAGTTGCTGCCGCACTTCGAGTACGAGGTGCCGCCGACGGTGCCGGTGGACGGGCAGCTGTTCTTGAGGACCTTGTAGTCCTCGATGCCCGCCTCGTAGGTGCCCGGCGCCGCGCCGGTCGCCGTGCCGCCCGGTGCGGCCTGGGTGACGCCGGTCCAGCCGCGGCCGTAGAAGCCGATGCCGAGCAGCATCTTGCTGGCGGGCACGCCCTTGCTCTTCAGTTTCTGGATCGCCGCGTCGGACCAGAAGCCCTGCTGCGGGATGCCGGTGTACGAGGTCAGCGGCGAGTGCGGGGCGGTCGGGCCCTGCGGCGCGAAGGCGCCGAAGTAGTCGTAGGTCATCGGGAAGACCAGGTTCAGCTTCGAGATGCCCGACGCGTAGTCCGCCGCGTCCAGCTTGCCGCCGTTCGAGCCGTCGGCCGAGATCGCCGAGGTGACCAGGAAGTTCTGGCCGAACTTGTTGCGCAGCGCGCTGATCACGTTGTTGTAGGAGGCCGGGCCGCTGGCGTCGCAGGACAGGCCGCAGGCGTTCGGGTACTCCCAGTCGACGTCGATGCCGTCGAAGACGTCGGCCCAGCGGGAGTCCTTGATCAGGTTGTAGCAGGAGTTCGCGAACCCGGTCGGGTTGGCCGCCGCCTGGGTGAAGCCGCCGGACCAGGTCCAGCCGCCGAACGACCAGATCACCTTGATGTTCGGGTACGCCTTCTTGAGCTTGCGAAGCTGGTTGAACGAGCCGCGCAGCGCGCCGGCGTCCCACGTGTCGGCGACGCCGTCCACGCTGTCGGCCGCGGTGTAGGCCTTGTCGTAGTCGGCGTACGAGTCGCCGATCGAGCACTGGCCGCCGGTGGTGTTGCCGAAGGCGTACAGGATGTGGGTCAGCTTGGCGGCCGAGCCGCTCGTCACGATGTTCTTGACGTGGTAGTTGCGGCCGTAGACGCCCCACTCAGCGAAGTAGCCGACGACGGCCTTGCCACCCGGGGGCTGGGTCGGAGGCGTCGTGGGCGGCGTCGTGGGCGGGGTGGTGGGGGAAGTGGTCGGGGGCGTGGTGGGCGGCGTCGTCGGCGGGGTGGTGCCGCCGCAGGCGCCGTTGTCGATCCAGACGTCCCACTGACCGCTGTGGGTGGAGGGGCTCTCGTTCTGGGTCCACCACTTGGCGGTGAAGTTCTTGCCGGACTCTGACGCGGTCATGTCCTTGGTGTAAACCGCCGTGGGGCTCCAGGCGGCGGCACAGGCAGCGGCGGCCGACGCCTGGACCATGGGCAGCGCAGCGGTCGCGACCGCCACGATGGCCCCGGCCCACAAGGCGCGGCGGAGGGATTTCATCACTGCGTCTCCTCAAGAACAGTTAGGAAACCTTCCAAAGGGAAGTTGAAGAGACGGTAGTCATATCTATGAACTTCAGTCAAGAAGGTCAACGCCTAATAAGCGTGACGTTAACTTTTTCGAGTTGGAAGCGACGGCGTGCACTCGCTCGGCCACTGCGCGTAGTCTGCGGTCATGACCATCTTTGACGTCGACATTTCCGCACTCTCCGGCGGATCGGCCGATATGGACCGCTACCGCGGGCAGGTCGTCCTGGTGGTCAATGTGGCCTCCAAGTGCGGACTGACCCCCCAGTACGCGGGCCTGGAAACCCTCTACAACAGGTACGCGGACCGCGGACTGGTCGTCCTCGGCGTTCCGTGCAACCAGTTCGGCGGCCAGGAGCCGGGCACCGCCGCGGACATCGAGGACTTCTGCGTGGTCAACTATGGCGTCACCTTCCCGATCACCGAGAAGGTCGACGTCAACGGGCCCGGGCGGCACCCGCTTTACACCGAGCTTGTGGGCGACGGCCCGGACATCCAGTGGAACTTCGAGAAGTTCCTGATCGCCCCCGACGGCGAGGTCGCCGCGCGATACGGGCCGCGTACCGAGCCGGAGGACGGCGAGATCGTCGCCGCGGTCGAGAAGCTGCTCCCGTCCGATCGCCCCGCCACCGACCCTGACCGGACTGAAGACGGTCCCCCGAGCCGCCGATGAGCCTCCACGTGATCGGCGTCGACGCGTACGCACTCGGCTGGGTGGGCGTCGAGCTGCGCGACGGCGCGTTCGGCCGGGCGATGCTGGCGTCCACGCTCTACGAGATCGTCGCCGGCAGCTCCGGCGCGGCCGTGATCGGCGTCGACATACCCCTCGGGATGCTCCCCGACGGCTGGCGCGCGGCCGACACCCTCGCCGCCGACCAGCTCGGCCCGCGCCGCAGCAGCGTCTTCCGGGTGCCGCCGAAGGCCGTGTGGCAGGAGGGCGACTTCGCCGCCGCCAACCGGCTCTGCCGCGAGCTCACCGGCTCCGGGCTCAGCCGCCAGTCGTGGGCGCTGCGCCCGAAGCTGCTCGAGGCCAACGCCATCTGGGAGCGGCACCCGGGGCTGCTCTTCGAGGCGCACCCCGAGGTGTCGTTCCGGCAGATGGCGGGCGAGCCACTCGCGTACGCGAAGAAGACCTGGACCGGGCAGGCCCGGCGCCGGGAGCTGCTGGCCCGGCACGGCATCGTGCTGCCCGACCACCTCGGCCCGGCGGGCCAGGCCCCGCCGGACGACGTGCTGGACGCGGCCGCCGTGGCGTGGAGCGCGCATCGGATGGCGACCGGCGCGGCGCAGAGCCATCCGAGCCCCCCGGAGGAGAACAACGGCAGCCGCATCGCGATCTGGTACTAGGACGCATCTGGCCCTAAGCCTGCGCGGCGATCTCCCGGGCGCGGTCCCGGGCCGCCTCCAGCGCGGCCAGCATGGCGGCGCGCACGCCGTGGTTCTCAAGCTCGCGGATCGCCGAGATCGTCGTGCCCGCGGGCGACGTGACGGCCTCGCGCAGCTTCACCGGGTGCTCCCCCGAGTCGCGCAGCATGATCGCGGAGCCGATCGCCGTCTGCACGATCAGCTCGTGCGCGACCTGGCGCGGCAGGCCGAGCAGGATCCCGGCGTCGATCATCGCCTCGACGAGCAGGTAGAAGTAGGCCGGCCCCGAGCCCGAGAGCGCCGTGACGGCGTCCTGCTGCGATTCCGGCACCCGGATGGTCGCGCCGAGCGGCTTGAACATCTCCTCGGCGACGGCCAGGTGCTCGCCCGTCGCGTGCGGGCCGGCCGAGATGGCCGTCATCGCCTGGTCGACGAGCGCCGGGGTGTTCGTCATGACCCGCACGACCGGGGTGCCCTTGGGCAGCCGGGCCGCGAAGAAGCCGGTCGGCAGGCCCGCGCAGAGCGAGATGATCAACTTGTCGGCGGGAATCTTCGGACCGATCTCGGCCAGCAGCGCGTCCGCGTCCTGCGGCTTCACCGCGATGGCCAGCACGTCGGCCTCGGCCACGGCGGTCGCGTTGTCCACCGTCCGGACGCCGTAACGCTCCCGCAGCTCCTCGGCGCGGGCCGGGCGGCGGGCGGTGACGAGCAGCCGCGCCGCGGGCCATCCCGCGCGGAGCAGGCCGGACAGCACCAGCTCACCGATCTTGCCGGCGCCGAGCACCGCGACGACAGTCATGCGTCCTCCCCCTCGCAATGACGGAAAGGGGCGGGCTCGTCGTTACGCCCGCCCCTTTCCGCACACGGATCTCAGCTGCCGAAGAAGACTTCGGCCTCGTCGTACCGGGCAATCGGCACGGTCTTGAGCTCACCGGTGCCGTCGGCGAGCGGGACCCGGACGATGTCGGTGCCGCGCAGCGCCATCATCTTGCCGAAGTCGCCCTCGTGCACGGCGTCGATCGCCTGCAGGCCGAACCGGGTCGCGAGCACCCGGTCGAACGCGCTGGGCGTGCCACCGCGCTGGATGTGACCGAGAACGACCGTGCGGGCCTCCTTGCCGGTCTTCTCCTCCAGCTGCTGCGCCAGCCACTGGCCGATGCCGCCGAGGCGGACGTGGCCGAACGAGTCGAGCTCCTGGTTGTGCAGCACCATCTGGCCCTCGAGCGGCTGCGCGCCCTCGGCGACCACGACGATCGGCGCGTACTCGACCTGGAAGCGCTTGGTCACGTAGGTGGCGACCTGGTCGACGTCGAAGTTGCGCTCCGGCAGCAGGATGACGTTGGCGCCGCCGGCGAGGCCGGCGTGCAGCGCGATCCAGCCGGCGTGCCGGCCCATGACCTCGACCACCAGGGTGCGGTGGTGCGACTCGGCCGTGGTGTGCAGCCGGTCGATGGCCTCCATCGCGATGTTGACCGCGGTGTCGAAGCCGAAGGTGTAGTCGGTGGCGTTGAGGTCGTTGTCGATCGTCTTCGGCACGCCGACGACGTTCACGCCCAGGTCGTTGAGCTTGGTCGCGACGCCGAGGGTGTCCTCGCCGCCGATCGCGACGAGCGCGTCGACGCCCTGCTCGGCCAGGTTGGCCTTGATCCGCTCTACGCCACCCTCGATCTTGAAGGGGTTGGTGCGGGAAGAGCCCAGGATGGTGCCGCCGCGCGGCAGGATCCCCCGGACCTCGGCGATGCCGAGGGGCTTCGTGAGGCCCTCCAGCGGGCCCTTCCACCCATCGCGGAATCCAACGAACTCGTGCCCGTAAGTGGCAACACCCTTACGGACGACAGCCCGGATCACCGCGTTCAGACCGGGGCAGTCGCCGCCGCCGGTGAGCACGCCGATACGCATGATTACTCGTCCTCCCTGATCGGGTCGCGAGATGCCCGTCTCCCTGGGGAAATGTCGTCCGGCTGCATTGCCGGGTCCCGGGGCGGGCCGCAAACGCACTGTAGTCGCCGGGCCGGGCCGGGACCAAAACGCCCCTCCGGCAACCGCGGTGTTTCGTTCTCGCCGGTCCGGGGTCTTTCCGGGGGCGGCGGCCCCGCGCCGACGCCGCGCGGGCGGTCCGGGCCGCCCGGGCCCCGGTCACGTCGCGTCACCTCGGCGACGTGACGCGGCGGTGCCTCACGCCGTCGATCGGGCCTCGGTCATGGCGTTCCAGCGGGCCAGGTTGTGCTTCGCGTCCACCAGGGCGTCGTGGCGGCCCTGCGCCGTCGGCAGCGCCGGCTTGCCCAGCTCGTCCCAGAGCTGGCGCAGGTCCTTGGTGAAGCGGGGAATCTCGCGCGGCAGCGCCGGCATCGCGCCCCACAGCTGCGCGAGCGCCACGTGGTCGTAGGCCGCGTACCAGGCCCACAGCTCGATCTGCTCGTCGCGGCCCCGGACCGGCTCGCGGAGGAACTCGTAGAGGTCGTCGCGGATGCGCTCGCGGGAGCGCCAGGCCGGGTCGGCCGGGGACGGGAGCTTGTCGAGCACGTTGCGGCGCACCCAGGGCACCGCCCGGGAGTCGTCGAACTGGGTCGAGACCGCGTAGAACTCGCGGCCGAACTCGTCGACGACGCCTATCGACACGAGGTCGACCACGCGGCCGTCCTCGATGAATTCGCAGTCGTAAAAATACCGGTAAGCCATCGCCGACCATCCTCGCCTATGGCCGGCCGGTCGTCTCGGCCAGGGCCTCCTCGGCCCGCACCAGGGCCTCGCGGGTGCCCTCGCGCTCGCCGCGGGCCAGGCGCCGCGCGGAGTCGTCCGCCTGCACCGCCCAGCGGAAGCGGAGCAGCACCGGCAGCGCCGCGTGCAACTCGTCCTCGTCGATCGGGCCGGCCGCGAGATAGCCGTCCAGCAGCTCGGCCGACGTCTCGAGGCCGCCGGCGTAGACGACCGCCGCCGCCACGTCGTAGAGCAGCGGACCGGTGCCGCTCGCCCCGCAGTCCAGCAGGCCCGCCCGGCCCGTCGCCGGGTCCACCAGGAAGGTCTCGGCGGCCGGGTCACCGTGCAGCACCCCGTAGGTGAGCCGGTCCGTCACCGTCAGCCTGGTCATCGCCGTGACCGCGTCGGCGACCGCCGGGCGCAGCCACGGCTCGATCGACAGGTGTGGCGCGTCCGGGTCGAGCAGGTTCCAGCGGCGCAGGCCCGGGTGGTGAAAGCCCTGCAGCGTGCGGTGCACCGCGCCGAGGCGGTCGCCCCAGAACTGCTGGTCGATCGGGTCGCGGCGGTCCAGGGTCCGGCCCGGCGCCCGGCGGAGCACGGCGAACGCCCCGGCGGGCGTCTCCGCGGTGAGGCCGCCCGCGAGGGTGCGCACCGGCTCGCCCGCCTCGATCCCGGTGCCGCGCAGGTGCTCGGCGGCGGCCAGCCCCGCCTCGACGGCCTGGCGGGCGGCCGGCTCGGCCAGGCGGACCACGAAGCGCTCGCCGCCGGCGGTCACGTCCCAGCCCCGCGACAACAGGCCCCCGGGAAGCGCCCTGGTCTCGGCGGGCACGAGGTGCCAGCGTTCGCGCAATGTCGATCGAAGAAGGGCGTCATCCGGCACGGCGGCGATTATCCCGGTACAGACCGTAATGACAACGGACAGCATGGGCGATAGTCACGCGGGGCGATTGGAGGGTGTACAGATAGCTATGAGCGCGGGATGATCGTATGCGTCTGCTGGATGTATCAAATGGCGTCGCCGGCGCTCTTCATGCTAAGAGTGATCGTTCGCGTCGTGGGGCCGGCGCCGGACAACTGTGTCCACGGGGGTCCCGATCGGGGAGGGACTTACCGTGGATCATCGCCTAGCAGAGCAGGGTGACGCGCTCACAGGCGTAGAGATGTTCGCCGGGCTGGAGCCCGACGTACGCCAGCGCGTCATCGCCGCCGCCGTGCCGCGGACCTATCGAAAAGGTCAGATCCTTTTCGTCGAGCACGACCCGGGCGACTCCTTGATCATCCTGCGCCGCGGCGCCATCGCCGTCTTCCGCACCGCACCGACGGGCGAGCGCGCGGTTCTCACGGTGGTCCGCCCGCCCGACGTCCTCGGCGAGGTGTCCCTTCTGGACGCGCTGACCCGCTCGGCCTCGGCCGAGGCGATCGAGGACAGCCAGGCGCTCGCCCTGTCCCGGGTCGCCTTCATCGACCTCGTGCACTCCAACCCGCGCATCCTGGACGCGGTGATGCGGTCCGTGGGCGCGCTCATCCGCCGGCTCACCGAGCAGAACGCCGACCACGTCTTCCTCGACCTGCCGGGCCGGGTCGCCAAGACGCTGGTGCGGCTGGCCGGCGAGAGCCAGGCGCCGATGATCACGATCGAGCTCAACCAGAGCCAGCTCGCCGAGATGGCCGGCGGCTCCCGCCAGAGCGTCAACCAGGCCATCGGCTCCTTCGCGAGCCGGGGCTGGCTGCGCACCGAGGGCCGCCGCATCGTGGTCACCGACGTGTCCGCCCTGCGCCGCCGCGCGGGAATGGCAGACCGGTAGGCCTCGCCTCCGGCTCGGCGGGGGCGCCTAGTCTCTTCCGGCACCCTCGACGCCGGCGGGCGCGGTCCGACTCTGGTTGCCGCCGCCGGTGGGGTTGGCCGGAGCAACGATCGCGGTCTTCAGGCTGGCGGCGTAGACATCGACGTACTCGCGGCCGGTCAGGGTCATCAGCTCGTACATGATCTCGTCGGTCACCGCCCGCTCGACGAAGCGGTCGCCGAGCGAGGACGCGTAGCGGGAGAAGTCCAGCGGCTCACCGAAGCGGATCTTGACTCGCTTGATCTTCGGCACGAGTTTCCCGGTCGGCTGAATCTCGTCGGTGTTGAGCAGTGCCACCGGCACCACCGGGGCGCCGCTCTCCAGCGCCAGCCGGGCGACGCCGGTCTTGCCGCGGTAGAGCCGCCCGTCGGGCGAGCGGGTGCCCTCCGGGTAGATGCCCGCGATGTTGCCCGACCGCAGCACCCGCAACTGGGTTTCCAGGGCCGCCCGGGCCGCCTTGCCGCCCGAACGGTCCACCGGGATGGCCCCCGTGCTGACGAAGAACTGACGCATGAGCCGGCCCTTGATCCCCTTGCCGGTGAAGTACTCCGCTTTGGCGACGAACGTCACCCGCCGTTTTACCAGCAGCGGTGTGAAGATCGAGTCGGAGAATGAGAGGTGGTTGCAGGCAAGGATCACCGGGCCAGAGGGCGGAACGTGGCTAAGCCCCTTCACATCGGGGCGGAACAGACATTTTAGGACGGGTCCGAGCACCACGTACTTGAGCAGCCAGTAGAACACCGAAGTCCTTTCCCGCGCGCCACGGTCGTGGGCAGAGGAAAGCGTACGAAGCGGGAGCGGCGCGCCACAACGCACTCCCGTAACCGGCATCTGTCGTGTCACCATTCAAGACACGGTCGGGCCGATGCAGCACGACCACACGACACCGCCGTAGAGGCGGACACGACGCGCGACGGCGCGGAGCGAGGAGTGAGCAGGGTGTCAGCGGGTGGCGCCCGTCGCGGGCGGCGGGACAACGGACTCGACGCGGCCGACTACGCGGCTGCGGGCGATGTCGATCCGCGCGTCGGTGAGCACCTGCTCGACGTCCTGGCGGCCGGCGGAATCGCCGCATACCTGCAACCGTCCGCCGACCTCAACCCCATCCTGCGCGCGACCACCTTCCCCGCGCGGCCCACCGACCGGCTCTACGTCGACCGTCTCCACCTCGACACCGCCCGCGAGCACCTCGACAAGCTGACCGGCGGCGTCGGCCCGACCCCGCCCGCGCTGCGCAGCGACACCCGCACCGAGGCCGGCGGCGACCAGAACGACGTCGACGCCGAGTGGGCCAAGATCGTCGCCGGGTTCCACACCGCCGTCGACCCGACCGCGCCGCCGTGGCCGGCCGCCGAGGGCGTCGACCCGACCCGGGCGCCCGACCCGCCGAAGCCCGACGCCCCGGAGCAGCCACGCCAGCCCGGCGGCATGCTCCCGTCGGCCGCCGACTTCTCCGGCGTCTCGCTGAACCGCCGCCGCACCGACGAGCCGTCGCTGCTCGACGGCCTGGACACGTTCGGCACCGGCACGGACGACGACATCGACGACGACGAGCGCTACACGCCCCCGCCCCCGCCGCCGCTGCCGCACATCTCCAAGTACGCGGTCGCCGGCGTCCTGGGCGTGGTCCTCGGTTTCGTGCTCTTCCTCTTCCCGTGGCTGCTGCCGATCGACCGCAACTACGTGACCCTGATCGGCTTCTCCGCGATCGTCGGCGGGGCCGTGACGCTGGTCTGGCGACTGCGCTCCGGTGACGACGACGACGACTTCGATGACGGCGCGGTCGTATGAAAAGCGACATAGACCACCAACATTGTTTCGCTCGGTAGTCATCGCGTAGCCTCTCGTGGATGCGCCAGAGCTCGCTCGTGGTCGTCGCCAACCGTCTTCCGCTCGATGACAGCGCCGCGCCGGACGGTGCCTGCGAGTGGCGGCGCAGCCCCGGCGGCCTCGCCAGCGCCCTGCACGCGATCCTGCAACAGACCCCCGCGACGTGGATCGGCTGGGACGGCGGCATCGACAGCGCGCCCGCCCTGCCCGACATCGGCACCCTGCGGATCAGGCCCGTGGCACTGTCCGAAGAAGAGCTCCGCGGCTACTACGAGGGCTTCGCCAACTCGACGCTGTGGCCGCTCTACCACGACGCCGTCGAGCAGCCCGTCTTCGACCGCGGCTGGTGGGAGACCTATCAGGACGTCAACCGGCGCTTCGCCGAGGCGGCCGCCGAGGTCGCCGAGCCCGGCGCCGCGATCTGGGTGCAGGACTACCACCTGCAGCTCGTGCCGCAGCTGCTCCGCGAGCTGCGCCCGGACGTGCTGATCGGCTTCTTCCTGCACGTGCCGTTCCCGCCGCCCGAGCTGTTCATGCAGCTGCCCCGCCGCGCCGAGCTGCTGCGCGGGATGCTCGGCGCGGACCTGGTCGGCTTCCAGCGGCCGCAGGCGGCGCACAACGTGGCCCAGCTCGCCGTGAAGCTGTTCGGCGCGAAGACCACCGACGACCAGATCACCGTCGACGGCCGGGTCGTGCGCACCGGCGCCTTCCCGATCTCCATCGACGTGGCGGAGATGCAGGCGCTCGCCGCCCGGCCCGACGTCGTCGAGCACGCCGAGCAGCTACGGGCCGACCTGGGGCAGCCGCGACGGGTGCTGCTCAGCGTCGACCGGCTCGACTACACAAAGGGGATCGAGCACCGCCTGACGGCGTACAGCGAGCTGCTGCGCGACGGCCGGGTCAAGGTCCGCGACACGGTGATGGTGCAGGTGGCCGTCCCGAGCCGGGAACGGGTCGACAGCTACCGGATCCTGCGGGACCGGATCGAGGGCGAGGTCGGCCGGATCAACGGCGAGTACGGCCGCGTCGGCGAGCCCGCGATCCACTACCTGAACCAGTCGTTCGACCGCGCCGAGCTGGCCGCGCTCTACCAGACCGCCGACGTGATGGTGGTGACCCCGCTGCGCGACGGCATGAACCTGGTCGCGAAGGAGTACGTCGCCGCCCGCGCGGCGAGCACCGGCGCGCTGGTGCTCAGCGAGTTCGCCGGTGCCGCGGCCGAGCTCGAGGACGCGTTCCTGGTGAACCCGCACGACGTCGACGGGCTGAAGACGACGCTGCTGCAGGCGATGGACGCCGAGGCGGCGGACCTCAAACAGCGGATGACGGCGATGCGCGAACACCTCGCCCGGCACGACATCCTGGCCTGGGCGCTCGCCTACCTGACCGCCCTGGACCACACCGGCCGGCTGGCCGCCGGGCTACGCCGCTAGCTCCTTGCCGAGCCAATCCAGGATCGCGTCGATCGGCTCCTGCCAGTTGGTGTCCAGCATCAGGTCGTGGCTCATGCCCGGGAACAGCAGCGGCGCGCCGCCGAGCCGGGCCGCCGCGCGGTTCAGCGCCGAACGCGGCACCACCCGGTCGTCCGGGCTGCCCACCACCAGGGTCGGCGGCGCGCCCACCGGCTCCGCCGCCGGCTTCGCGAACAGCACCTGCCGGTAGACCCGGGCCGGGGCCCGCACCAGCCGCTCGCGGTAGGCCTCGGCCTCCGCCAGGCCGGCGCCGAAGAGCTGCCTGCGGCTCAGCCGGGGCGCCGCGCCGAACAACGCCGGCAGCGTGCCGAACGGGTTGGTCCGCAGCGCCGCGCCGAGCGCCGGCCAGCCCGGCGGCACCGGTGCGGCCAGGACCGCGGCCCGGGCCGGGTAGCGGGTCAGCGCGTGCGACACCAGCAGCGCGCCGGCGCCGTGACCCACCAGCACGGCCTGGCGCGGCAGGCTCGCCGCCACCTGGATCACGTCGTGCACGTACGCCCGCAGCGACCCCTCGGCCCGCGGGCTCACCGCGTACGCCGGGAAGCCCCGCGAGGCGGTGTGCGCGAGCCAGTGCTCGGCGAACGCCCAGGCCCCGTGCCCGAGCCCGGGAACGAACAGCACCGGCGGCAGGTTCTCCGGGCTGTCCGGGAGCGCCTCGATCACCTCCCGCTCGACCGGCGGCACCGGCGCGGTCCAGTCCGCAAAACGCAGCAACTGCGGGCTCATGCTGTGCCGACCTTTCGCATGCGCTCCTGGCCCTCGCTGCGCTCGGTGCAGTCGCTCATGCTGTGCCGACCCTTCGCATGCGCTCCTGGCCCTCGCTGCGCTCGGTGCAGTCGCTCATGCTGGCTCCATCTGCTTCAACAGGTCCTCGAGTGCGCGCAGGTAGCTGGTGTGGCTGACCTCGAACCAGTGCCGCGACGACGGCACCACCCGGAGCCGGGTCCACGACCCCAGCGGCCGCGTCGACTCCTTCTGCTGCACCGCCGCCGCCCGCACCGGGTCGGACGCCCGCAGCCGCAGCCAGCGGGCCACGGCGACGCTCTGCCAGTGCGCGAGCGGGAACAGCCCGGCGTCGGCCTGCAGCAGGCCGATCACCGCGAGCGTGGGGTGCTTGCGGGCGAACGCGTGCAGGTGCAGGTCCGGCCTGCCGTCCTCGTCGGTGTCGAGCAGCTCCGGAGCCAGGAACTCGAACCGCGGCAGGTAGCCCGTCGCCGTGATGATCAGGTCGGGCTCGATGCGCCGGCCGTCGGCGAGCTCCACAGTCGATCCCTCGAGCCGGGTGACGTCCGGCACCGCGCTGATCCGGCCGTGACCCAGGTAGTGGACGAGCTGGCTGTTGACCACCGGGTGGCTCTCGTAAGGGCGGTGGTCCGGCCGGGGCAGCCCGAACCGGGTGCCGTCGCCGACCGTGAGCCTGAGCGTGCGGCGATAGAGCCACTGGCGCAGCCGCAGCGGCAGGCGCAGCTGCAACAGCCTGCCGTTGACCTGGTCGGCGGGGCGGCCGAAGACGTACTTGGGCGCGTACCAGTAGCCGCGGCGGGTCGAGTGCCAGACGGTGGTGGCCTGCTGGGCGGCCTCGACCGCGATGTCGCAGCCGGTGTTGCCGCCGCCGACGACGAGCACCTTGCGGCCGCGGAGCTGCGCCGGGTCTTTGTAGGCCGACGCGTGGATGACCTTGCCCCGAAACTCCGAGGTGTCGACCGGCAGCGGCTTCGGCGACCAGTTGTGCCCGTTGGCGACGACGACCGCCGCGTACCGCTGGATCCGCTCGGCGCCGCCGCCGGTGCTGCGCGTCGTCACGTCCCAGCGCCCGTCGCCGGCCCCGGTGACGGCCACGACCTCGGTGCCGAACCAGATGCTGTCGCCGAGCCCGAAGTGCTGCGCGTAGCGCTCCAGGTAGCCCAGCATCTGGCTGTGGTGCGGGTAGTCCGGCCAGTCGTCCGGCATCGGGAAGTCGGGGAACTCGGTGAGCGGGCGCGAGGAGATCAGGTGCGTGCTCGCATAGACCGGGCTGCGGTCGTGCCGCCAGTTCCAGGCGCCGCCAACGGACGTCTCGCGCTCGTAGCAGTCGACGGAGAAACCCTGCTCACGCAGGCTCTTGATCGCAGCCAGACCGCTACCGCCGGCACCGATCACACAGACCGCGTCGTGCCGGTCCGCGATGTCAGAAGTGTCTTGCACCCGGAGATACTCGCAGACGCGAACCCAACTCGGAAGCGCACGGAAGGGCTACGAAGCGGGCAGCACGAGATCCGCCAGAACCGGAAGATGATCACTGGCCCGGCGGGCCTGCTCGGTCTCGATGACCTCGTACCGCGAGACGTCGATGTCGGGCGACACGAACAGCCCGTCGAGGCGCAGCCGCGGCAGCGTCGCCGGGAACGTCAGCGCCGAGGAGGCCGTTCCGGCGGTGTCGACGAGGCCGTCGGCGACCGTACGCCAGGCCCCGCCGCCCGGGCCCTCGTTGAGGTCGCCGGCCGCGATCAGCGGGCCCTCGACGGCCGACAGGGCCTCCTTCCAGCGGGCCGCCTGGTCGGGCCGCTCCCGCGCGTCGGTGGCGAGATGCGAGCCGGCGACGGTGAACCGCCCGCCCCGCACCGAGCAGCGCGCGAACGCGGCACCGCGCAGGTGCCGCCCCGGGGTCAGCGGATAGCGCAGGCACCACGCGTCGTGCACCCGCACCCGCAGGCTGACCAGCAGCAGATTGCCCAGCGACGGCAGCCCGCCGGCGGCGACCACCATGCCGAAGTCGTCGGCGAGGGCCGCGCACTTGTGCCGCCAGCGGAACCGCCGCGGCGCCTCCTGCACGACCACGACGTCCGGGTCGAGGTCCCGGACAAGCCCGGTCAGGGCCGCCCGGTCGTCGCGCAGCCCGTGCACGTTGTAGCTCAACACCCGCAGCGGGACCCCGGACACGTCGTGCTCCTCGTCGTCGATTGGGATCCGCCGGGCGCCCGTCAGATCCGTCGTGCCAGGTCGGCGGCGCCGAGCACGCCCGCCGTGTTGCCGGTCTCCGCCGCCTTGATCTCGGCGACCGGGAACCGGCCCCGCTGGGCAAGCTGCTCGCGATAGGTCCGCTCGGTCGGCCCCATCAGCAGGTCACCGGCGTCGATGACGCCGCCGCCGACCACCAGCACCTGCGGGTCGAAGATCTGCGCCAGGTCGGCCATCGCCACCCCGAGCCAGTAGCCGATCTGCGCGAACGCGTCCCGGGCCACCCCGTCGCCGCGCTGCGCGGCCTCGGTGACCATCCGCCCGCTGATCGCGAGGGCGTCACCGTCGGCGAGCTCGAGCAGCAGCGCGGCCCGGCCGGGCTCCTGCCGGGCGCCGGCCCGCGCGAAGCGGACCAGGGCGTTGCCGCTCGCATACTGCTCGAGGCAGCCGAGCCGCCCGCAGCCGCACGGATGGCCGTCCGGCACGGACTGGACGTGCCCCAGCTCGCCGGCGACGCCGTTCGCACCCCGCCACAGCGCGCCGTTGAGCACGACCCCGCCGCCGATTCCGGTCCCGACCGTGATCATCACCATCGAGTCGTCGGCCTGCCGCGCGGCGCCGTAGCGGAACTCGGCCCAGGCCGCTACGTTCGCGTCGTTCTCCAGCACGGTCGGCAGCCCCACGGCCTTCGACACGTAGTCACGCACCGGCTCGTCCCGCCACGCCAGGTTCGGCGCGAAGAGCACCGTCGCCCCCGCGGCGTCGATCCACGCGGCCGCGCCGATGCCGACGGCCTTCGCGTCGGGATAGGCGGCGGCCAGCTCGGCGGCCACCGCCACGATCGTGTCCCGGGTGCCCTCCGGGTCGTGGGCCGGGGTTTCGCGGCGGGTCTGCGCGAGCACGACGCCCTGCTCGTCCACCACCCCGCCGGCCACCTTCGTGCCGCCGACGTCGACTCCGATGGTCAGCGTCACGCTGCTAGTTCCCCTCTGTTGTGTCACACCGGGTCGCCGGGCCGGGCGTCGTCGCCCGTGCCGGCATCCCGGTCCTCGGCCGCAGAAGCGACCGGCGCATTGCCCGGAACATCATGATCCACGCTGGGCATATCCGCCACGCCGGTACTGCACCTCGTGTCGCCATTTGCCGGGTTGCGACGGTGGTGACCGTGGTGGCGCCCATCACAGGATGGGATGGGTAGCCCATCAGACTGTCACTTCCCAGACCCTTCTCCCGTACGCGCAGCGGCGTCCTCAACCGCAGCAGCGGCGTCCTCGACCTGCTCGCGCTCCGGACTTCCCGCACGCTGCGCGGCGGACCGGGCCGCCTCACCGGTGGCGGCCCGGCCGGTCGGCGCGCCCCCTGCCGCCCGCACGCCGGCAGCCCCGGCCGCCTCGGACGAGGCCCGCTCATCCGACCCGGAACGCTGCCGCCCCACAACCCGCTCAGCCACCCCAGAGCGCCCGGAGACCGCAAACGACTCAGGCACCTCAGCCGCCGCAGAAGTCTCAGCCGCCGCAGAGGACTCAGCCGCCGCCGACGACTCGGACGCCGCAGGTAGCCCAGCCGCAGAAGACTCAGGCGCCGCAGCCGATTCAGCCACCGCCGTGGGCTCAGGCGCCACAGACCGCTCAGCCACCGCAGATGGCTCGGCCACCGCAGAAGACTCAGGCGCCGCAGAAGACTCAGGCGCCGCCGACGATTCGGATGCGGCAGGCAGCCCAGCCGCCGAAGACCGCTCAGCCACCGCAATTGGCTCAGGGGCCGCAGGTGGCTCGGATGCCGCGGAGGGTTCAGGCGCCGTGGACGGCTCCGGGGCTGCGGCGGGCTTTGTCGCGGGTCGCCGGGTTGGTCCGGCTCGCCTCGGTATCCGCGTCGCGGCCGCCCAGGGGTCACTGACCGGCAGATTTCCCGCGACCGGTGGAGCCCCATCGACCGGTTCGGGCTCATCCGGGGCCGGGCCGGCTTCGGCCGGGCCGGGCTCAGCCGCCGCCGGCTTCGGCTCGGGTGCGGGCCGAGGAGCCCGGGTCGCCGCCGTCCAGGGGTCGGCTCCCTCGCGGACCTCCTGCTCCGTAGGAACACGATCCTCCGGCCGCGCCGCACGGCCGCGGGTCGCCGCCGACCACGCCTCGTCCGGGGTGGCCGTCGGCCTCGGCGGCGGCTGCGGCTTCGACCGGGTCCCGGTGGCGCCGGACATCGCCGACAGGCCGCGAAGCATCCGCGCCAGGCCGCTCGCGACGTCTCCGGCGCCGGTGGCCAGGCGCTCGGCCGATTCGGCGTTCGGGTTGCGCAGGCCTTCGATCGCCCGGCAGATCGGGCACACGCAGCACTCCGCGCTGCCCGTCGACCAGCCGCCGCGCTGACCTGCCTCCGGCCGGTGACCGGCGGCGCCGGGTTCGCTGCGGTCGCCACCGAGGAATTGGCCGACCACGCCGGACAACAGGTCGCCCAGTCCGGGCGTACCGGATGAATCGTCCTGGTCGTCGCGGCCGGAGCGCGCGGCACCCGGGCCGCCGTCCGCGACCATCGCGAGCACCGTGGCGACCAGCCGCTCGGCCTCCTGGCGTGCCGTTCCCGTGGTCCCTGCCATGTCCTGCTCCCCTTGCTCGCGCGGCCGCCGGCGAGCCGGGCCCGTCCGGGCCGGCTACGCCGCGGCGAGGCTCTCGACCCGGCGCTTGAGCTCCTTCAGCGCCGTGTCCATGATCATTTTCTCCGCCTTGCGACGGAACATGCCGAGCATGCCGATGGAGAGCTCCACCTCGAGCATGTACTGCACCATGGTCGTGCCGTCACCATTGTCGGTCAGGTCATAGGAGCCGTTCAGGCTCCGCTGCATCTTCGACGGCGCGACGAGGTGCCACTCGATCCGGGACAGATCCTCCGCGTACGCGTAGTCGAGGGTGTAATCGTCCGACAGCGGCCCCGCGTCCATGACGAAGCGGACCTGGGCGGCGTAGCCGTCCTCGTATTCCTCTATGACCTCTACCTGCTTCATCGCGTCCGCCCATTCGGGGTAACGCGGGAAGTCGCAGATCACCGCCGCCACCTCAGCGAGGGGCGCATGGACCTGAATCGACTGGGTCGAGGTGTCCGCCATGGCTGGCAGGCTACCCGGTCCGAGCCCGGTTCCGGACCACCGGGGACCGAGCTTCGGCGGGTCGGATCCGCGCCCGGGACCAGCACCGGACCGGCGCGGGGCAATCTGCCGGGCGCGGCTGCTCGCCTCGGCCGCGGCGGCATCCCGATCACCGCGCACCCGGCCCGGCCGGGTGCGCCGCCCCGCCGGGCCGGATCGCCGATGGGCCGTTGTCACAGAGTGCCGCTACGATCCGTCACGTGCCAGCCTCAGCCCGCGTTCCCGAGCGCATCCATCCGCTCGCGGTGGCGGCCCGCCTCGTCATGCTCGCCCTCGTCGCGGCCCTCACCCTGATCGCCACCCACGACGTCGGCCAGTTGCGCTGGATCGCGCTGCTGCTGGTCGCGGCCCTGCCGGCCATCTTCTGCCCGGATCACCGCATCGCCGCGCCGCTGGGCCGGTTCGCCGAGGTCGCGATCACCGGCCTGGCCGCCGGCTCGGTCGCCGCCGCGGCGGACGCGACCGGCACCGTTGACGCGGGCTTCGGCGCCGAGGCGGTCCTGCCCTACCTGGCCGTCCCGCTGCTCGCCGCGGCGTTGCGGCGGCGGCCGACCGAGGGCGCCGCGCTGCTCGGCGTCGCGGCCGTCTCGATGGTCGTCGGCGGCATCCTGGTCAGCGACGCGGACGGCAGCAAGGTCATCACCCAGCCCGGCTACCTCGCCGCGGGCGGTCAGTGGCTCGTGCTCGGCGCGATCATCACCTTCGCGGCCGACACGATGCGCCAGCTGATGGCCCCCGTGGAAAACAAGCCGCAGCCATACGCGGAGGCCACCCGCCTGCTGACCCAGCTGCGCAGCGTCGCCCGTTCGCTGCCCGGCGCCACCCTCGACCCCGGCGGCATCTCCGAGCACCTGCTCGAGGAGTTGCGGGCCGTCGCCCCCGGCCACCGCGCGGCCGTGCTGTCGGCCAGCGGCGGCGGGCGCCTGGTGGTGCTGGCGCAGACCGGGGCCGAGCGGGTCGACTGGGAGGTCACCCTCGACGCCGACTCCGCGATCGCCGACGCCTGGGCCTCGCAGCAGCCACACACCGCCTCGCGCTCGCAGGCCCGGTCGCACCGCGGCGGCGACGCCTCGTCGCTGGTGGTGCCGCTGGTCGCGGGCGTGCGCACGATCGGCCTGGTGATCCTGGAGGCCGACGTGGCGAACGCGTACCCGTCGGCGGTCGTCGCCCGGGTCACCGAGGTGACCGGCCCGGCGGCGCTGCGCCTGGAGGCGGCGCTGCTCTTCGACGATGTCCGCTCGCTGGCGACCAATGAGGAACGTCAGCGGCTGGCCCGCGAGATCCACGACGGCGTCGCCCAGGAGCTCGTGATGGTCGGCTACGGCATCGACAACGCGCAGGCGACCCTGCCCGAGGGCGCGGACGAGACGGCCGAGGAGCTGCGCACGCTGCGCGGCGAGGTGACCCGGGTCATCACCGAGCTGCGGCTGAGCCTGTTCGAGCTGCGTTCCGAGGTGGACCGCAACGGCGGCCTCGCCGCCGCCATCGCCGAATACGCCCGCACCCTCGGCACGTCGGCCGGCCTGCGGGTGCACTTCACCTTCGACGAGTCCACCGCCCGCCTGCCCGCCGCGACGGAGGCCGAGTTGCTGCGCATCGCCCAGGAGGCGATCACGAATGCCCGCAAGCACGCCGGCGCGTCCAACCTCTGGGTAACGTGCACGGTCGACCCGCCGTACGCGGAGATCGAGGTCACCGACGACGGCAAGGGCTTCGCCGATGATCGGCCGGACGGGCGCTACGGCCTTGCGATCATGGCCGAGAGGGCGGAACGTATCCGGGGTCGGCTGGAGATCAGACCGCGACACCCCAGCGGGACAACCGTTGCGGTAGTGCTCGGAACCTCGGCTCGGCGCGATAGCGTGCGGGATAGCGTTTCCGCACCAGAAGGGGAGTAACCCGAGCATGTCGACCAGTCCGATGCCGACGACCCGCACCAAGGTGCTGCTCGTCGACGATCACGACCTGATCCGTAAGGGGCTGCGGCACGCGTTCGAGCGGGACCGGCAGTTCGAGGTCGTCGGGGAGGCCGCCACGGCCGCCGAGGCCGTCCGGCAGGCCGGCGCATTGCAGCCCGACGTGGTCATCATGGACCTGCGCCTGCCCGACGGCAGCGGCCTCGAGGCCACTCGCGCCCTGCGCAAGAACAACGCCAACATGGGCATCGTTGTGCTCACCATGTACGCGGGCGACGACCAGCTTTTCGGCGCACTCGAGGCCGGGGCCAGCGCGTTCGTGCCCAAGACCGCGCCCGCCGACGAGGTGGTCGCCGCCGCCCGGCACGCCGCCTCCGCACCGAGCGCGTTCACCGCCGCCGACCTCGCCGAGGCGATGAAGCGGCGCCTGGCCCCGTCCGGCCCGCAGTTGTCGCCGCGCGAAGGCCAGGTCCTGCGCCTGCTCGCTGACGGCATGAGCGTCGCCGGCATCGCCAAGCAGCTGTTCGTCAGCGAGTCCACGGCCAAGACCCACATCTCAAAGCTCTACGAGAAGCTGGGCGCGGCCAACCGCGCACAGGCGCTGATGACCGCGCTGCGGCTCGGCCTGCTCGAGGCACCGGACGCCCCGAAGTTCTGATCTCCGCAACGGCATCCGCCCGTCACCCTTGCTCGGGGTGGCGGGCGGATTCGCTTTTCCGGGCACGGTCCCGGCATCTTCGGCGATTCTGGACTACTCAATTTTCAGACCCGTCGAAACACTTCCGGCCCACCCGTCACGCGTTCCGCTACTCATCCTGATCGACGAGCCGAGGCATCGACGCGGCCGCACCCGACCTACCCCGACGCCAAACCCCACCCGCAGACCGGCCAACGGGCCGCCAACTACAGCCCGTCATCGACTGCGACTACCGCCTGCAATCAGGCGCGGCCCGCCGTCAGGCGGCGGGCGGCGAGGTAGGCCTCGCAGCCGAGGCAGAGCCCGAAGGCCGCGTTCAGGAATGCCGCCAGGAGACCGAAGGCGGTGAACACCATGCCGAGCGTCGTCGCACCGCTGAGGTAGCCGATCGACGCGATCGCGAGGAAGACGAAACCGACCAACTGCGCGAAGCGCACCGGGGCGGCGTCCTCCCGCTCCTCGGTCGGACCGAGCCGCGGTGCGATGAGCGTGCGGTAGGCGAGGGCGTAGGGCCCGCGGCGAGGATCAGCGGCGGTGATCGCGAAGACGATCGTCTGCGCGAGCGCGAGCCATCCCCAGCCGGTCGCGAGGACGACGGCGAGGACGACGGTGGTCAGCGCCGCGGCGAACCGCGGCCCACGCGGATCAAGCTGCATTCTGCGAGAGTGGCACGCCCGCGCGCCGGCAGCGTGGTGAGTCCCATCACCCGGGCACGGGTGCAGATTCGCAGGCCGGCGCCAGCTCCAAGGCAGATCCGCCGCGGTCGTCCGCGGCGCGGAAGTGTGCTCTCAAACCGTGGTGGCACCCGCAGACAGGGCGACCGAACGGCCAGCGACCAGAACGACGCCCGCACGCGTGGGCGGCCCGCGCCGGGCTCGCGGCCGCGAGCAGGAACAGGCCCCGGTGGCGGACCCGCTCTTGTTCATGGGATCGGTAGGCGCGGTTGGTGGCACAGGGCCGCCGGGCTGCCGGTGGCCGACCTGTCGCCGGGCTGCCGCCGGCCACCGGGCCCGCGTCCTGCTGACCCGGCTCCAGGATCTGGGCGGCTGGTCAGCGCGCCGGCAGCAGGTCGGCCAGCGCCGCGATGAGCTGCGGTTTTCGGGGCACGCCGGTGGCGCGTTTGACGACCCGTCCCTCGGCGTCGAGCACGAGCAGGGTCGGGGTTCGCCAGATGCCCAGCGCACGCACCGCCGCCAGGTGGCTCTCCGCGTCGACCTCGACGTGCTGCACGCCTGGCAGCAGGCCGGCGACCTCGGAACTGATCCGCCGGACCGACCGGCACGGCGCGCAGAACGCCGAGGAGAACTGCAGCAGCGTTGCGGAGGCCGGCCCCACACCGAGTGCCTGGAGCAGGTCGGGATCGATCCGCTGCCCCGCCGCACTCGGGTCGACGCCACCCGTGGCATCCGACGGCAACTCCACCCCGCCCGGCGACGAAGACGCCCCGGACGGCGACACCCCACCCGACGGCGACACGTCAGAGGCCGACACCCCACCAGCATGCGCCACCCCAGAGGGCGGCAACTCAGAGGGCGGCAGCTCACCGGCAAGCGGCGCCGGACCGGCAGAGGGCACCAATTCCGGCGGCGGCAAACCCGCCGAGGGTGAAACTTCGCCGGTCGGCGGCATCGCGCCGGGAGGCGACCACGCCGTGGCCGCGGCCGGGACCTTCACGGAGCGCAGACGCCCGTCAGCGCGGCGCCGCCACAATCCCGCGGCGGTGCCCAGCACCAGGACCGCCGCGACGACGATCAGGCCGGTGGTGTCCATCCGCCAACTCTGGCACGCGCCGCACCGCGCCGCGATGTGACCTACGACGCCGACTGATACGCGCTGGCCTGCAATCCGAACAGCTGCGCGTAGATGCCGTCCTCGGCCATCAGCGACCCGTGGTCGCCCTCCTCCACCACCGCGCCGTGGTCCAGGACGTAGATCCGGTCGGCCTCGCGCACGCTCGCCATCCGGTGGGTGATCAGCACGACGGTGCGGCCGGCGGCGAGGTGGCGCAGCCGGCGGTAGACCTCGTGTTCGGCGCGGGCGTCGAGGTTGGCGGTGGGTTCGTCGCAGATCAGCAGCGGCGCGTCGCGGTAGAACGCGCGGCTGACGGCGAGCCGCTGCCACTGCCCGCCGGAGAGGTCGGCGCCGTCGGTGAAGTGGCGGGACAGCAGCGTGTCGTACTGGCGGGCGAGTTCCATGACGAAGTCGTGTGCGTCTCCGGCCCGGGCCGCCTCGAGCAGGACCTCGGTGTCGATGCCACGCTCGTACCGTCCGATGGTGATGTTGGCCCGCGCGGAGAGCGGCCATCGGGTGGGTTCCTGCATCACGACCGCGACCTGGCCGCGGACCGTTTCCGGGTCGCAGGCCGTGAGGTCGACGCCGTCCCATCGGATCGTGCCGCCCTGCGGCCAGTAGAGGCCGGCGAGCAGGCTGGCCAGGGTGGATTTGCCGGAGCCGTTCTCGCCGACCAGCGCGATGATCTCCCCGCGCCGCAGCGTCATGCTGACGTCGCGGACTGCGGGCCGTTCGGCGTCGGGGTAGCTGAACGTGACGCCGTCGAGCCGGATCTCCCGGAACCGCGTGGGGGCGGCCCTGCCGGGTTCCGGTTCGGTGCGCGCCCGCGAAAGGTCACAGAAGCCCTGAAAGTCGGCGAAGTACAGGCCCTGTTCGAAGACCCGGTTGGCGCTGAAGGCGAGCTCGGTGAGCCTTCCGATGCCCATGCTGATCGCGTACGCGGCGGCGCCGCCGACCGCGAGCTCCATGCGGCCGGTCCACAACAACCAGAGCAGGGTGGCGTAGGTGATTCCGGTGGCGACGCCGCTCAGCGCGGTGCCGACGAGGGTGGTGCGCACCTGGCGGCCGGAGATCCGGATCTCCTCGCCGGTCGAGACGGCGAGCAGCCGCCGCACCTCGGCGAGCAGGTATTCGCGCAGCGTGAAGGCCCGCAGCTCGGGTGCGGGCTCCCGGGCGGCGAGCAGCTCGGCGAGCATCCGCTGCCGCCGCCAGACGGCGATGAGCCGCAGCACCCGCCGGTAGCCGAGCCGAGCCGACCGCACCGCGGCCCAGCCGATGGGCAGCACGGCGAGCACGAGCAGCGGCAGCAGCACGGGGTGCAGCACGGCCAGGACGCCCGCGGCGGCGGCCAGGCCGATGAGGTTGGTGCCGAGTTCGATGGCCCGGTCGACCAGCTGCTGCGCCGCGGAGATGCCGCGGTCGCGGGCGCGTTCCATGGCGTCGCGCCAGCCGGGATCGTCGAACGTGGACAGGTCGACCCGGGTGGTCAGCTCGAGCAGGCGCATCTCGGCGGCCGCGTAGACCCTGGGTGACAGGCGCCCGTTGGCCGCGGCGGCGGCGGAGGTGAGCAGGCCGCGCACGGCCAGTGTCCCGATGAGCAGGAGCAGCGAGGGCACGGCCGCGCGTACGCGCTCGGGTGTCGGGCCGTCGCGGAGCAGCCCGTTGAACACGCCGACAACGCTGATGATGCCGATGGCGCTGGCGACCCCGGCGGAGAGTTGCAGGCCGGCGACGGCGACGGTGGTGCGCCGGCCGGCCTGCCAGGCGAGCGACCAGGCGGACCGGAGCAGCCGGGGCAGCCGCCGGAACATCCGCAGGAAGGTGGTGTTGGCGGCCTCTTCGGTGCTGGTCAACCAGTACGGGAGGGCGAGCTCCTCGCCTTCGGACCACTCCCCCTCGCCGCCGGCGCCGATCGTCGCGCCCGGTTCCGGCCCGCCTTCCGGCTCGTCGGCCTCCCGTTTCGAGTCCTGCTCACCGATGTCGTCCTGCCGGATGGCGTCCTGCATCGACGGCTCCCGTCCCGTGGGCTCTCCGCCGTTCTACGCCTCACTCACGTGACGTGTCTATCCAAATACGAGGAGTGACTATTCATTCATTTCGAGGTCAGGTCGCGAGCAACTCCGCCAGCCGGGCCGCCTTGGTCTCCCAGCGCCATTCACGCTCCACCCAGGACCGGCCCGCCGCGCCCATCTCCTTGGCCCGCAGCGGGTCGGCCAGCAGGTCGACGAGCCGTCCCGCGATCGCCGGCACGTCGCTCCCGCCGACCACGTAACCCGTCTCACCCTCGCGCACCGCGTCCGGCGCCCCGCCCGAGTCGCCCGCCACCACCGGCAGCCCGGTGGCGGACGCCTCCAGGTAGACGATCCCCAGGCCCTCCACGTCGAGGCCGGCGCCGCGGGTGCGGCACGGCATCGCGTAGACGTCGCCGGCGGCGTAGTGGGCCGGCAGCTCCTCCCAGGGGACGGAGCCGGTGAAGACGACGTCGGACTCGACGCCGGCGGCGCGGGCCAGCTCCCGCAGCTTCTTGCGGTAGGGGCCGCCGCCCACGATCAGCAGGGCGGCGCCGGGCACCCGGCGGCGGACGATCGGCAGGGCGCGGATCAGCATGTCCTGCCCCTTGCGCGGGACCAGCCGGGAGACGCAGACGATCACCGGCCGGTCGCTCAGGCCGTGCTTCGCCCGCACCACCGAGCCGTCGACGCCCGGGTGGTAGGTGTCCGCGTCAACCCCGGGCGTCAGCCGCTCCAGGTCGGTCAGCCCGTGCAGCGCCCGGTCGAGGCGTACCCGCTGGAATTCCGTCAGGTAGGTCACCACGTCGTTGCCGCGCGCGGTCCGGCGCAGCAGCTGCCGGGCGCCCGGCAGGGCCGCCCAGCCGATCTCGTGCCCGTGCGTCAGCGACACCGCGCGCTCGATGCCGGCCCGCCGGCGCAGCCCGTCGGCCAGCAGCCCGAGCGGCGCCGCCGCGCCGAACCAGACGCTGTCGCAGCCGTGCGACCGCGCGATCTCGGCGGCCCGCCGGGCGACGGCGGGCGTCGGCAGCAGCACGCCGGTGTCCTCCCGGATCACCTCGAACGGCTGCTCGGCGTCGAACTTCCCGGCGCCCTTCCAGGTCGACGCGTACGCGACGACCGAGCCGGGCGGCTGGCGCACCGCAAGGTTGTGCACGAACTGCTGGATGCCGCCCGGCCGCGGCGGGAAGTCGTTGGTGACCAGCAGGACGCGGCCCATCAGCGCTCCCCGCGGGCGTATGCGCGCGCGGCGGCCACCCGCTCCACGGTGGACGGGTGCGAGGCATACATGAGGTACTCCCAGGTCGGCGGGTCGGGATCGGAGAGGTTGACGGTGCCGAGGCGGCGCTGCATCGCCTCGAACGTCGCCGCGTCACCGGTCAGGTCGAGGGCGTGCGCGTCGGCCCGGGCCTCGACGCGCCGGGAGACCAATGCCTGGATCGGGCCGCCGATCAGCCCGGCCACGGTGACCAGCGCCAGCAGGAGCGCGATCGTGCGCGGCTCGCCCATCGAGCCGGTGCCGGCCAGCCGCAGCAGCCAGCCCAGCGAGCCGAGCAGGTAGAGCACGATCACCGCCGCGGCCGCGCCCAGCGCGCCGATGACCGTGCCGATCACCACGTCGCCGCGCTTGGCGTGGCCCAGCTCGTGCGCGGCGACGGAGACGACCTCGTCGGGTGTCGCCTCGGTCAGCATCGTGTCGTAGACCACGATGCGCCGGGTCGGCCCGAACCCGGACACATACGCGTTGACGGCCTTGGTGCGGCGCGAGGCGTCGGCGACCAGCACGTCGCGCACCGGGACGTTGTCGCGCGCGGCCAGGCTCATGAGCTCGGTGCGCAGCGGGCCCTGCGCCATCGGCGTGAACTTGTTGAAGATCGGCTCGACGACCACGGGCAGCACGAACGACAGCAGCACCACCAGCGCGGCCGCGCCCGCCGCCCCGAACGCCCACCACCAGTGCGGGGCGAGCCGGGTCACGGTGTAGAAGCCGAGCAGGGCGAGCCCGCCGATGACCGCACCGACCGCATAGGACTTGGCCATGTCGGCCGACCACGCGCCCCAGCCCTGGGTGGAGATGCCGTAGCGGACCACGATCACGTGCCGCCACGCCGCGAACGGCAGGGTGATCACCTCGACGACCAGCACCACGAGCAGCCCGCCGAGCACGGCCTGCGCGATCCAGTGGTCGCCGAACGGGCGCCCGGCGAACGACACCAGGCGCGCGCCCAGCGGCGTGAGCCCCAGCAGCAGCGCCGCGGCGAGCCCCACCGCGAGCGCGCCGTAGGACCCCGGGCGCAGGTCGGCGTGGAATGCCTTGGCCCGCCGCACCTGGTCGGCGGGGAGCCGGCCGAGGGCGTCAAGCTGGTCGGCGCGCGGGGCGGGCGGCCGGTGCCACGGAATCACCACCGCGGCGTAGACGACCAGCGCCACCACGAGCACGCCGAGCGTGCACGCCGCCCATTGGCGGGGCGTCATCGGTGCGGTCCGCTCGTCATGACCGCCCATCCTAGAGACATGATCACGCCACGTGGCGGCGGCGCGGGTAAAGCGGAACCTCGACCGGCGGCGCGGGCGTCTCCAGCAGCTCGACCTCGAAGCCGGCCAGCTCGAACGTCTCGAGCACGCGAAGCTCGCCGGGCGTCAGGTCGGCGATGCCGTCCGGGGTGTCATAGAGCGTGCTGACCAGGCATCCGTTGCACTCATCGCGCCGCTCGGCGCAACGCCCGCAGTCGATGATCATCGTTTCCTCCTCGGCCTGGCGGTGCGGCCCGCGCAGGGGGTGAGGGGAGCTGTCGCGGACCGACCACCATCGGTGACAGTCACGCTATGGAGGGGGTACGACAAAATCAGGAACGGGACAGCCTGCGCAGCAGCGAGTCGGCGCCCATCGGATACGCGCCGTGCCTGCGCACCCCGTCCGCGACCTCACGGTCCGACGAGATCACCACCAGCGGGCGGCCCGCCGGCTCGGCGCGCACGAGCTGGCGGATCAGCTCGTCGGCGGTGTCGCCCTTGCGCGAGAAGAGCACCCGTACGCCGCGCGGCGCGGGCGGCAGCCCGTGCACCCGCTCGGCGCCGTCGAACACCACAGTGACCTCGTCGCCGGTCTGCGCGGCGATGCCGCCGAGCCCGGTGATCAGCCGCTTGCGCTGCTGCTCGAGCGACATCTCGGCGAAGCCGCGCTTGGTGACGTTGTAGCCGTCGACGATCAGGTGCGCCCGGGGCAGGGCGAGCAACTGGTCGAGTCGGCCCGGATCGTCGGTGTCCTGCGCGCGCGGGCGGGATCGCTCCAGGGCGCCGGGGCGGTCCGCCGCCGCGTCGGCCACGAAGTCGGCCGGCCGCTTGTCGGTGGGTTCGAGCGCCAGCTCCCGGCGCAGGCCGGAGGCGGCCTGCCCGATCGTCTCGAGCAGCAGCCAGAGGCGTGCGTCGTCGGCGGACCGGGCCTCCTTGGCGTGCTGCTTGCCGGAGGCGGCCGCCGCCTCCGCCTCCGAGAGACGGGTGCGCAGCCGGCGCAGCTCCGCGTCGTGGTCCGCGGTGACCTTGGCCGCGCGGCCCTTCTCGGTGGCCAGCAGGTCGTTTGCCCGCTTATGGGCCGCCTGGGTCTCGCGCAGCGCGCGCGAAGCGGTGCGGGCCTCTTCACGGAGCTGGCCCAGTTCCTCGCGGACCCGGGCCAGCTCGTCGCGGAGCTTGTCGGCCTCGACCTTGGCGACCGCCCGATCGTGCTCGGCTCGGGCCGCCCGCTGTTCGGCCTCGCGGATCTGGCCCGCGATCGCGGCGCTGTCCGCCTCGGCCCGGACCGACTCACCGACCGCCGCGATCAGGTCGCGCCAGTTGTCCGGCCGGACCAGATAGGCCAGCGCCGCGACCTCGACCGGGTCGGCGGCCGCCGGCGCCAGGCCGCTCGCGACCGCCGCGCCCAGGTCGCCGGCGTCGCTGACGATGCGGCCGCTGATCCGCTGGCGGAACAGCGGGTCCGCGGCGAGCTGGGCGGCGATCGCCGGGCCGCCGAGCCGGGCCCGGCGGTTCGGCGCGAAGCGGGCGACCCGCCGCAACGGCACGGGCATCTCGTCGGCGGGCAGGCCCGGCAGCGAGGCGGCGGTCAGCACGGTGATCCGCTGCCGCACGGCCTCGGGCAGCGTGGGCTCCGGCGCCGCGTCACCTTCCGCGAGATCGAGCCCCAGGGCGAGGTCGGAGCCAGGATCGGGATCGGGTTCCCCGGCGCGGGCAGGGTCGTCCGCGGGTGCCGCCTCCTCGTGGGGGCGGTCGTCGAAGGGCGACGGCGCGGGCATTTCTCTATTCTCCCACCGTGGGCTGCGGAAAAGCTTGCGGTAGCAAATGATCTTTTCCCCCGCCGCCCCGAAGTTTGTCATACCCCCTCTTTAAATTGCCCGTCGTGGCACAACCCGCATACGTGCAGGGCACTCTGGACACCCTCCTGAGCGCCGACGGCTCCGTCGACCCGGCGGCGCTGTCCCTGCGAGACACGACGTTCGTGGTCCTCGACCTGGAGACGACGGGCGGTGCACCCGACGGCGGCGGCATCACCGAGATCGGTGCGGTCAAGGTCCGCGCCGGCGAGGAGCTCGGGGTGCTCGGCACCCTGGTCAACCCGGGCGAGCGCCTGCCGCCGTTCATCACGGTGCTGACCGGCATCACCGAGGCGATGCTCGCACCGGCGCCGCCGATCGAGGCGGTGCTGCCGAGCCTGCTGGAGTTCCTGCGGGGTGCCGTGCTGGTCGCGCACAACGCGCCCTACGACGTCGGCTTCCTCAAGGCGGCCTGCGCCCGGCACGGCCACCCCTGGCCGCAGCTGCGGGTGCTGGACACGGCCGCCTTGGCCCGCCGGGCGCTGACCCGCGACGAGGTGCCCAACCGCAAGCTCGGCACCCTCGCCCAGTTCTTCCGCGCGGCCGTCCAGCCCACCCACCGGGCCCTCGACGACGCCCGGGCCACCGTCGACGTGCTGCACGGCCTGATCGAGCGGCTGGGCAGCTTCAAGGTCCACACCCTGGGCGACGCGATCGAGTTCGCCAAGGCGGTCACGCCCACCCAGCGCCGCAAGCGCCACCTCGCCGACAACCTGCCGCACGTCCCTGGCGTCTACGTCTTCCGCGCCGCCGACGAGCGCCCGCTCTACGTCGGCACGTCGGTCGACATCGCCACCCGGGTGCGCAGCTACTTCACCGCCAGCGAGAAGCGGGCGCGGATGTCGGAGATGATCGCCGCCGCGACCCGGGTGGAGGCGGTCGAGTGCGCCCACTCGCTCGAGGCGGAGGTGCGCGAGCTGCGGCTCATCGCGGCGCACGCCCCGCCCTACAACCGCAGGTCGAAATACCCGGAGCGGGTGGTCTGGCTCAAGCTCACGGCGGAGGTGTTCCCCCGGCTCTCGGTGGTCCGCCAGCTGGCCGAGGACGACGCGGCCTATCTCGGCCCGTTCTCGTCGCGGCGCACGGCCGAGCTGGCCGCGGCCGCGGTCTACGACGCGGTGCCGCTGCGCCAGTGCACCCACAAGCTCTCGACCAAGACGATCACGCCGGCGTGCGCGCTGGCCGAGCTGGGGAAATGCCCGGCACCCTGCGAGCACGAGATCAGCCCGGAGGATTACGGCACGCGCGCCGCCCTGCCCTTTCGCACAGCGACCTATGGCGACCCGGAGCCGCTGGTCGACGCCCTGCTGGCCCGGATCGAGGCGCTGTCGCAGCGGCAACGCTACGAGGAGGCGGCGGTGATCAGATCCCGGCTCGTGGCGCTGCTGCGGGCCACCGTCCGGATGCAACGGCTGCGCGCGCTGACCAGCGTCGGCGAGCTGGTCGCGGCCCGGCGCAACGACGCATACGGATGGGAGATCGTCGTGGTCCGGCACGGCCGGCTCGCGGCCGCGGCGACGTCGCCGCCCCGGCTGCACCCGCGCCCGACGCTCGACATGGCACGGGCGACGGCCGAGACGGTCCTACCCGGACCGGGCCCGGTTCCGGCGGCGTCGGCCGAGGAGACGGAGCGGATTCTCGCCTGGCTGGAACGGCCCGATACCCGCCTGGTGGAAACTTCTGGCGACTGGGTGTCACCGGCCCGTGGCGCAGCGCGCTTCGCTACCCTGCTCACCAGGGCAGAGACCGCGGCGTCGATAAGAGACTCATCCGTTCGCTCATTGGTAACTAGCCGTTCGGATGACGCTCGCTCGCTTAGGCTGTAGGGCACGCGGCGCACGAAGCCGCGAAAATCGGTGGGATCCGTGCGTAGTGCACGGTCGATCGGTGAGGGGGTGTCCGAGTGGACGTCGACGCCGGCCACGGCGCCGCCCTTGGACGCGCCCTGCCCTCCACGCCCGGCGAGATTCCGCTCTCGCGCCGGCTGCGCTCGTTCCTCAGCTTCCAGGGCAATGAAGACGATCCGGTCACCACCCTCACCCGCACCCATCGTCACATCCACCCCTCCGCCGACGCGGGCGTGCTGCGCCGCAGCTACGCCGTCGCGGAGAACATGCACCGGGGACAGTTCCGAAAGAGCGGCGACCCCTACATCACCCACCCGCTCGCGGTCGCACAGATCTGCGCCGAGCTGGGCATGGACACGACGACGCTGGTCGCGGCGTTGCTGCACGACACCGTCGAGGACACCAGCTACACGCTGGAGACGCTGCACGGCGACTTCGGCCCCGAGGTGACGCACCTGGTCGACGGCGTGACCAAGTTCGACAAGGCGTTCTACGGCAAGGTCGCCGAGGCCGAGACGATCCGCAAGATGATCGTCGCCGCCGGCAAGGACGTCCGGGTGCTGGTCATCAAGCTCGCCGACCGCCTGCACAACATGCGGACGCTGGACGCCCGCTCCCCCGCCTCCCGGGCCCGGATCGCCACCGCCACCCTCGACGTGCTAGTGCCGCTCTGCGACCGCCTCGGCATTCAGGCCCTCAAGCGCGACCTCGACGACGTGGTGCTCTACCACCTCGAGCCGGACTCGTTCGCCCGCATCGACGAGCACGTCAAGAACCGCCCGGGCTGGAACGAATACCTCGAGGACGTCCGGACGAAGGCGTCGACCGCGCTGCGCCGCTCCCGGGTGGACGCAAAGGTCGCGCCCCGGCCCCGGCATTACTACTCGATCTGGAAAGACTCGGTCGCGGGTGGCCATGCGGTGCCGCTCGACCTGCCCCGCATCGCGGTGATCGTCGACGGCCCGGAGACCGACTGCTACGCCGCGCTCGGCGCGATCCACGGCCAGTGGCGGCCGGTGGCCGGCCGGTTCAAGGACTTCATCGCCTCCCCCAAGAACAACCTCTACCGCTCCCTGCACACCACCGTCACCGGACCCGAGGGCCGCCTGGTCGAGGTGCTGATCCGGACGGTCTCGATGCACCGCTGCGCGGAATACGGCGTGGCCACCGGCTACCGCTACCCCAAGTCGGCCGAGGCCGCCGAGACCCCCGGCGCCGACCAGCTCACCTGGCTCAAGCGGGTGCTCGACTGGGAGCAGGACACCACCGACGCGGGCCAGTTCCTCGCGTCGCTGCGCTGCGACCTCGCCGAGGGCCAGATACAGGTGTTCGCCCACGGCAACACCTATGACCTGCCGGCCGGCTCGACCCCGGTCGACCTCGCCTACGAGCTGAGCGCCGACAAGGGCGACGGGACCCTCGCCGCGACGATCAACGGCCGCCTGGCGCCGCTGAGCTCCCCGCTCCGCGACGGCGACGTGGTGGAGATCTTCACCGAGACCGACGGCCACGTCGAGGTGGAGCCGGGCGCCGCACCGCGGGGCCCGCGCAAGGAGTGGCTCGGCTTCGTCAAGTCGACCCAGGCCCAGATGCAGATCAACCGCTTCTTCGCGGAGGAGAACGCACCGGGCATCAGCATCGTCGACAAGGTCCGCCTGGGCCGCGCGACGATCGGCCTGACGCTGCGCAAGCACGACCGCGGCCTGGCGAGCGAGGTGCCGCTGCGCCGCCTCGCCGAGGAGCTCGGCTATCCCGACCTGGAGACCATGCTGGTCGCGGTGACCGAGCGCAACCTGGAGCCCGACCAGGTGGTCGAGCAGCTCATCGCCCTGGTGGACCACCCAGACTGAAACGCTCGCGCCCGGCCGATAACCTTGCGGTGTGAAACTCCCTCGGCGGTTGCGTGGCGTCGCGTACCAGACGTTCTACCGGCTGCCGTACCCCGTGCGCCGCGGCATCGTGCGCCTGATCGTCCCCAAATATCTCGTCGGCGCGGTCACCATCGTCCGCGATTCGGAGGCCCCCGAGCCGGGCCGCCTGCTCCTGCTCCGCCAGCCGCCGGGGCGCCGCTGGGGCCTGCCGGCCGGCCTGCTCAAGAAGGCCGAGGCCCCGGCCGTGGGCGCGGCCCGTGAGCTCGTCGAGGAATCCGGCGTGGTGATCCACCCGGATGCCCTGACGCCGGCGGTCCCGAACGCTATCGTCCATCCGAAGGGCTGGGTGGACACGATCTTCATGGGCGCCGTCCCGGCGTCGACGACCCCGCTCGTGGTGGACGGGGGCGAGGTCCTGGAGGCGCGCTGGTTCCCGCTGGACGATCTGCCGCCGCTGACTCCCAACACGGCGCTCCTGCTCGGCGTCTACGGCATGGGCCCGCTCGCGACGCAGCAGGCCTCATGACGATCTGCGCGGTGGTGCTCGCGGCCGGCGAGGGCCGGCGGCTGCGCCCGCTCACGGAGTTGCTCCCCAAGGCGCTCTGCCCGGTCGGCAACGTCGCCCTGTTGGACCGGGCGCTCGCCCGGCTCGCCGGCCTGGGCCTCACCGGCCCGTCCGACGTGGCGGTCAACGCGGCCTACCTCGCCGACCAGGTGGTGGCGCACGTCGGCGACCGGGCCCACCTCTCGGTGGAGCCGGACGGCCCGCTGGGCACCTCCGGCGGCGTCGGCCGCCTGCTCCCCTGGATCGACGGCCGCGGCGCGCTGGTCGGCAACGCCGACGCCTACCTGGCCGACCCCGGCCGCGAGCCCGGCAAGGACATCGCGGCCCTGCTCGACGGCTGGACCGGCGAGACCGTACGCATGCTCACCCGGCCCGTGCCGGAGGGCGCCGCGGGCGGTTTCAGCGGGCAGCGCTTCGCCGGCTTCTCCCTGCTCCCCTGGCGCTACCTCCGCGACCTGACGGACCGGCCCTCCGACCTGGTCCGCACCGTCTGGCGCCCCGCGGAGGCCGCCGGCGACCTGGAGCTGGTCACCTACGACGGCGACTACATCGACACCGGCACCCCGGCGGACTACCTGAGGGCCAACCTGCACGCCGCGGCGGGCCTGATCGACCCGTCGGCCGTCGTCGACGGCGTGGCCCGGCGCTCGGTGGTGGGCGCGGGCGCCCAGGTGCACGGCTCGGTGACCGGCTGTGTGATCTGGCCGGGCGCGACGGTGACGGCACACGAGTCGCTCAGCGACGCGATCCGGGCCGGGTCGGGCCTGACGGTCACCGCCTGATTCGCACCGCCCTGCCCGCGCGTGGATAGCATGAAGCGAATCATCCGCCTCATAGCCGAGGAGACCGCGTGAACACCGCGATCGTGCACATCGACTGCGCCACCGACTCGATTCCGGAGGTCGCGGAGGCGCTTGCCGCGCTGCCCGGGGTCAGTGAGGTCTATTCGGTCGCCGGCAACGTCGACCTGATCGCCATCGTGCGGGTTCCGCGCTTCGATGACATCGCCGAGGTCATCGCGGGCCGCATCTCCAAGACTCCCGGGGTGCTCAACACCGAGTCGCACATCGCCTTCCGGGCCTACTCGAAGCACGACCTCGAGGACGCCTTCGCGATCGGCCTGCCCGAGGCCGACTGAGCACTGCCACATACGCGAAGAAGGGGGCCCCGAGGGGCCCCCTTCGTCGTGCGTTCGCTACTGCTGCTGACCCGAGGTGATCTCCTCGCGCTCCTCGCGCGCGGTCACCGGCGGCATACCCGGCGAGACCGGGGCCTCGGCCGGCTTCTCCACCGGGTAGAAGAAGCCCTTCACCGCCGGCGCCAGGGCACCGAGCCGGTTCATCTTCTTCGGTACGACCCAGCCCGCGTACTCCAGCGGCAGCGGGTGGCCGTGGTCGTCCACCGGGCCGAGCGGCTGGTGGATCTCCACGAACCGGCCGTCCGGCAGCCGCTTGATGATGCCGGTCTCCGCGCCGTGCGCGAGGACCTCGCGGTCGTGCTGCTGCAGGCCCAGGCAGATCCGGGCCGAGACGAAGTACGCCAGCGGCGGAAGGACGACCAGGCCGATGCGGCCACCCCAGGTCATCGCGTTCAGGCTGATGTCGAACTTGTCGGCGATGACGTCGTTACCGCCGGACAGGGTCGCCACGATGAAGAACGTGAACGCCATCGCGCCCAGGCCGGTGCGCTCCGGGTTGTCGCGGGGGCGCTGGAGCAGGTGGTGGATGCTCGTGTCCTTGAGGCGCCGGGCCTCGATGAACGGATAGAACATCGGAACCGTGGTCAGCGCGCCCAGGCCGACGACCGCGGGCCAGAACAGCGGCGGGATCACGTAGCCGTCGCCGATCGGGATGTCGATCTGCCAGGCCGGCATGAGTCGCACCAGGCCGTCCATGAACATGACGTACCAGTCGGGCTGGCTCGCCGAGGAGACCTCGGACGCCCGGTACGGGCCGAACAGCCAGATCGGGTTGATCTGGAACAGGCCGGCCATCAGCGCGATCACGCCGAACACGGCCATGAAGAAGCCGCCCTGCTTGAGCGCGTACCGCGGGAACATGCGCTCGCCCACGACGTTGTCGTTGGTCCGGCCGGGGCCGGGCCACTGGGTGTGCTTCTGCGCGAAGACCAGGCCCAGGTGCACGCTGATCAGCGCGAGCAGTCCGCCGGGGATGAGCAGCACGTGCGCGATGTAGAAGCGCCCGATGATGAACTCGCCGGGGAACTCGCCGCCGAAGATGGACGCCGAGATCCAGGTGCCGGCGACCGGGATGGACAGCATGATCGCCGAGGCGATGCGCAGGCCGGTGCCGGAGAGGCCGTCGTCCGGCAGCGAGTAGCCGGTGAAGCCGGCCAGGAAGCCGAGCAGGAACAGCGCGACGCCGATCGCCCAGTTGGCCTCGCGGGGCTTGCGGAACGCGCCGGTGAAGAAAATGCGCGCCATGTGCACGACGATCGACGCCATGAACAGCAGCGCCGCCCAGTGGTGCATCTGCCGCATGAACAGACCACCGCGCACCTCGAACGACAGGTGCAGCGAGGACGCGTACGCCGCGGACATCTCCGTGCCACGCAGCGCCGGGTAGGCGCCGTCGTAGACGACTTCCTTCATCGACGGGTCGAAGAAGAGGGTCAGGAAGACGCCGGTGAGCAGCAGCACGATGAACGAGAACAGGGCGATTTCGCCCAGCAGGAACGACCAGTGGTCGGGGAATACCTTGTTCAGCAGGCCGCGCAGCGGCGTTGCCGCCTTGTAGCGGTCGTCGAGCCCTTTGCCGACTGCTGCGGGGACCTGTGCCAGGTCAAGCTTTCGACGCTTCACGGCCGCTCCCAGAAGTCGGGCCCAACGGTTTCCTTGTAGTCCGACGCTGCCACGAGGAACCCCTCGTCGTCCAGCTTGATGGGCAGCTGGGGCAGGCGACGGCTGGCCGGACCGAAGATCGGGCGCGCGTTGTCAGTGATCATGAACTGCGACTGGTGGCACGGGCAGAGCAGCCGGTTGGTCTGCTGCTCGTACAGGCTGGCCGGGCAGCCGGCGTGGGTGCAGATCTTCGAGTACGCGATGAAGTTGCCCCACATCGAGTCCCTGTTGATCTCGTCGGCGTCGCTCGCCGCCCGGGCCTGAGCGGCGTCTTCCCCGCGCAGGTGGATGAGCAGGGTCGGCGAGTCCGCGTACTTGTTGGTGGCGCCGTGCGGGATGCCGGGGAACACCGTGATCTGGCCGCCGACGCTGACGTCCTCGGGCCGGATCGGGGTGCCGTCGGCCCGGGTGAGCCGCACCAACTCGCCGTGGTTCGGCACCGGGTCGAAGCCGGTGTGGAACATCATCGGCTGGGCGTCCCGGTGCGGGTTCTGGATCAGGCCGCCTACCAGCGGCGCGGCGGCGACCGCGCCGAGCGGCAGCAGGCCGAGCCCGATCGCGCCCTTGAGCAGCGGGCGCCGCTGCACGCCCATCTCCTCGCCGAGGTACGCGATGGTCTGTCCGGTGATCAGGCGGTCCTCGTCGCTGGACGGCTTGTTGTGCCGGTCCTGGATCGAGACCTCGTGCGGCAGCAGCTTCTTGGCCCAGGCCAGGATCGCGAAGCCCAGCGCCAGCAGCGAGACGCCGAGCGAGATGCCCAGGATCGGGGTGTAGTAGTCGCTGCGCGCGTGGCCGAGCTCGAACTCCCACGGCCAGACGATGTAGAAGACCAGGAAGACCGTCGCGCCGGCGCCGCAGAGCAGGAACAGCATGGCGATGTTGCGCACGACGCGCTTCTCCGCCTTGGAGTTCGTGCCCTGGAACTGCGACTCGTAGGTGACGATCTCGATGTCGTCGCGCCGGGCGCCCTCACGGACGATGTCGAATCGGGACAGCCGCGGGTCGTTGACGTCGACCGGCTCGGTGCCGGCGCCGTGCGCCCCGTCCTTCAGAACGCTCATGACTTCCCCGCAATCCACAGCGCCGCGAAGACCAGGATCGTGATACCCACGATGAAGATCGCCAGGCCCTCGGTCACCGGGCCGTACCGGCCGAGGTTGAACAGGCCGCCCGGGTCCTTCTCCTGCTGCAGCTGGTACTTCACGTACGTGATGATCTCGCGCTTCTCATCCGGCGTCAGTTCGTTGTCGCCGAACACCGGCATGTTCTGCGGGCCGGTCAGCATCGCCGCGTAGAGCTCCTGCTCGGTCGCGTCGTGCAGGGCGGGCGCGTGCTTGCCGGACGAGAGGGCACCGCCGCCGCCGCCGAAGCCGTGGCAGGACGTGCAGTTGAGCCGGAACAGCGCGCCACCGCGGGCCAGCGCCTCCGGGTTGTCGTCCAGGTCCATCGTCAGCGAGCCGCTCGGTACCTGCGGTCCGCCGCCCAGCTCCTGGATGTACTGGCCCAGCTGCTTCGTCTCCGCCTTGTCGAAGACCGGCTCCTTCTCCACCGCCTGCGCTTCCTGGCGGGTCATCGGCATCCGGCCGGTGCCGACCTGGAACTCGACGGAGGCCGAACCGACGCCGATCAGGCTGGGCCCGCGGCCGACGACACCCTCGGCGTTGCGGCCGTGGCAGCTGATGCAGCTGTTGTCGAAGTTCGCCTTGCCCTGCTGCGCCGCGGCGGAGAGCTGCCGCGTGTCGTCGGCGAACGCCCCGGGAGCGAATGCGGTGTAGACGCCGCCGGCCATCGCGAGCGCGGCGAGCATGCGGGCCGCGGCGCCGAGGCGCCGTCGCGCCCGGCTCGGCGCGGACCGCCGCCGGTTGAACACCCGGAAACGCCGTCCGGCGGGGGTGTCAGAAGTCATGGGCTGTGTCCCTCTGGGTTTTGACCTTGAAACTCTCACGGACGGGCGGCTACTGCAGCCAATAGATCATGGCGTACAGCGCGATCCACACGATGTCGACGAAGTGCCAGTAGTACGACACGACGATCGCCGAGGTCGCCTGCGCCGGCGTGAACCGACCCATCGTGGTGCGGATCATGTAGACGATGAAGGCGATCAGACCACCCGTGACGTGCAGACCGTGGAACCCGGTCGTCAGGTAGAACATGGAGCCATAACCGTCGCCGTTGAGCTTGATGCCCTCCTCGACGAGGTTGCGGTACTCGTTCGCCTGGCCGAGCACGAAGATGAGGCCCATGACGAAGGTGAGGGTGAACCAGCGCCGGAGCGCGAAGACGTCACCCTTCTCCGCCGCGAAGACACCGAGCTGGCAGGTGACCGAGGAGAGCACGAGGATGACCGTGAACGTCGTCGCGTACGGGATGTTGAGAACCTCGGTGTGCCTCTCCCACATCTTCGTGTAGTCCGCCGCACGGATTGAGAAGTACATGGCGAACAATGCCGCGAAGAACATGAGTTCGCTGGAGAGCCACACGATGGTCCCCACGCTGACCATGTTGGGTCGGGTCAGCGAGTGGATCCGGCTCTTGTCGATGGCTGCCGCTGTCACGGGCTCATTATTGCCCCGCGATCACTGCAACGTGTCGCGGGGGGCCTAATCCGGTATGTGTCACCGCCCCGTCATCCGGCGAACACCCTGATGGGCCTAGCCTCAGGAGGTGCAGCACACCGAAATGCCCACACTCACGATCGCCGGCGGGGATACTCTCCCCCCGCCGTTCAGCGTCGCCGAGATCTTCACCCAGATCCGGCTGACCAGCCTTCTCGCGCTCTTCCTGCTGATCGCGGCCGCCGTTTACCTGTACGGCGTGCACCGCATGCGGCGGCGCGGCGACCACTGGCCCGCGGGGCGCACCGTGGCGTTCATCGGCGGCGGCCTGGGATCCATCGCGGCGGTCTCGGTGTCCGGCATCGAGGCGTACGACACGACACTGCTGAGCGTGCACATGGTGCAACACATGGTGTTGTCAATGGTGGGACCGATCTTCCTGGCCCTGGGCGCGCCGGTGACCCTCGCCCTGCGCACGCTGCCCATCGGCAACCGCAGGGCGCTGCTGCGGGTGCTGCACAGCCGGTTCGTCGCGGTGCTGACGTTTCCGCTGGTCGCGTTCGGATTGTTCATCGCGAACCCGTTCATCCTCTACTTCACCGGCGCCTACCGGGCCACCCTCGAGCACCCGTGGCTGCACGAGGCCGTCCACGTGCACTTCATCGTCACGGGCTGCCTGTTCTTCTGGCCGCTGCTGGGCCTGGACCCGCTGCCGAACCGCTGGCCGTACCCGGCCCGGGCCCTGCTCATGGTGCTGTCCGTGCCGTTCCACACCGTGCTGGGCCTGACCATCATGCAGAGCCGGACCCTGCTCGGCGGTGACTGGTACCCGAACCTGGGCTTGACCTGGTCAAACCCGTGGAACGATCAGGTCGTGGCGGGCGGCATCCTGTGGGCGGGCGGCGAGATCGTCAGCGTCACGATGCTGGGCATCCTGGTCATGCAGTGGATCAGGCAGTCCGAGCGCGAGGCGAAACGGATCGACCGCGCCCTGGACCGGGCCGAGGCGGCCGAGCGCATGGAGGCGGCGTCCGCGACCAAGATCACAGACGAGACCCCTCCGGTACGACCACAGACGGACACCGAATAGCCCGTTCGGTACGATCAGCGCGCACCTACGAGCGTGGGAACCGGGGCACACATGAACGACGACAGCAAGCCGCAGCCGGACAAGTACACCGTCCTGCTGTACAGCGACGATCTCGCGGTCCGTGACCGGATCAGGCTGGCGATCGGCGTCCGCCCCGCCGCGGATCTCGCCGTGGAGTTCGTGGACGCCTCCACCTGGGAGGAGTGCCGGATCCTGCTGGACACCTTCGAGGTCGACCTGATGGTCCTCGACGGCGAGGCGGCACCGGCCGGTGGCCTGGGCATCGCCCGGCAGACCAAGGACGAATACGCCGACCCGCCGCCCACCTGCGTCGTGATCGCCCGCGCCGCCGACCGCTGGCTGGCCGCCTTCGCCCAGGTCGACGCGACCCTGGTGCACCCGCTCGACCCGGTGACCACCGGTCAGACCATCGCCGCCATGCTCCGCGGCCGCCGCAACGGCGTGATCCCGCTGGGCACCATGGGCAAGCTGGGCTGACACCCCCCTCTCTCCCCCCGCGAAGGAGTGCCCACCATGGGCGCACGTACCTGGCCGAACCTGCTGAGCGCCCTGCTGCGGGCCGAGGAGCTGTCGGCGCAGGACACCGCCTGGGCCATGGGCGAGATCATGGCCGGCAACGCCACCCCGGTGCAGGTCGCCGGCTTCGCGGTGGCGCTGCGCGCCAAAGGCGAGACGCCGGCCGAGCTGGCCGGCCTGGTCGAGGCGATGCTGGCCAACGCCACGGTCGTCGACCTGCCCGAGGGCGTGCGCGAGGACGCGATCGACGTGGTCGGCACCGGCGGCGACCGGGCGCACACGGTCAACATCTCCACGATGGCCGCCATCGTCGCGGCGGCCGCCGGGGTGACGGTGGTCAAGCACGGCAACCGGGCGGCCTCCTCCGCCTGCGGCACCGCCGACCTGCTCGAGTTCCTCGGCATCCCGCTCGACCTCGGCCCGCAGGGCGTGGCCCGCACGGTCGCCGAGGCCGGCATCGGCTTCTGCTTCGCGGCCCGCTACCACCCCGGCATGCGGCACGCCGCGGTGACGCGGCGCGAGCTGGGCCACCCGACGTTCTTCAACGTGCTGGGCCCGCTGACCAACCCGGCCCGGCCCCGCTCGGCGGCGGTGGGCTGCTTCGACCAGCGGATGGCGCCGGTGATGGCCGAGGTGTTCGCCGCCCGGGGTGACTCGGCGCTGGTGATGCGCGGCGAGGACGGCCTGGACGAGTTCACGACGGCCGCGCCGACCCGGGTGTGGATGGTCCGCGAGGGCACGGTCACCGAATCCGTGGTGGACGCCGTTGACCTCGGGCTGCCCCGCAGCAAGGCCGGCGATCTGCGCGGCGGCGACGCGGCGTTCAACGCCGGCGCGGCGCTGCGCATGTTCGCCGGCGAGCCCGGCCCGGTCCGCGACGCCGTCCTGGTCAACGCCGCCGCGGCGTTCGCGGCGCACGCCGGCTTCCCGGGCGGGTTCGCCGACACGATGCGCGCGGGCATCGCCCGGGCCGCGGAGACGGTGGATTCGGGGGCGGCTACGGCCCTGCTGGACCGCTGGGTCGAGGCGGCGCGGGCGGCCAAGGCCGCCGAAACGGTCTGACCTCAATATTTTTCTGACACGCCGAGCGGGGTTCCCGCACCGGCTCCTCCACCGTGACAACGTTTTAGTGACATTCGGGTATATCCACCTTCCGGCGAAGAGGAGCCACCCGTGCGAGAACGCGAACTGCGTTGCGTCATGTGCGATACCGAACTGCCTTTCGAGACCCCGCCCTGCGCCGACGGCCATGCGGAGGACTGCCCTGAGCTCCTCTGCACCCGGTGTGGCGCCGCGGAGATCCTGGCACCGGTGACCATCCGCGTGCTGTTGTCCGCCGGCGGGTCGCGGGTGGCGCCGCAGCAGCGCCGCGCGGCCTGACCCACCACCCGGCGGCACCCGCCCGTGACCGGCCCCGTGCCGCGTTGCGGGGGCACCGCGGGCCTCAAAACACAGAACGGCCCGCATCCCCCGGGGGATGCGGGCCGTTCCAACGTTCTCGGCCGGTCAGTGCTCGGCCGGGTGCCGGGTGCCCGAGTAGTACTCGAACAGCATGCCGCAGGCGCCGAGGATCACCATGATCAGGCCGAGGGCGATCAGCCACGCCATCCAGTAGACCAGGCCCATGCCGGCGATCGACGCCGCCAGCGCGATGCCGAACGGCCAGTAGCTGCCCGGGCTGAAGAAGCCGATCTCGCCGGCGCCCTCCGCGATCTCGCCGTCCTCGCGGTCCTCGGGACGCAGGTCGATGCGGCGGGCGACGAACCAGAAGAAGCCGCCGCACATCGAGCAGAGCAGTCCGGAGAGGGTGAGGGCGACGAAGCCGATCCACTCCAGCTGTCCGGTTTGGCCGTGTGTCCACACGCCGTAGACGGCAGCCGCGCCGAACAGGAAGACGGCGACGCCGGCGAAGATCTTGTATTCGGTCTTCAACTCGGGCTCCTACTTCCCTGCCGAGGCGGGATCGTCTTTGTGGTTCCAGGATCGGCCCTGCCGGCGGGTGTCCAGCGGCACGGTCGTGACCGCGAAGCGCTCGTCCCCGGTGTAGCCGATCACGCCCATGGCATCCGGAGTGGTGGCACCGGCCACCTTGGCGGCGAGGAACTTCTCGTACTTCTCCGGCGAGACAACCACGAGCTCAAACTGCATGAAGGCGTGGTAGGTGCCGCACAGCTCGGCGCAGCGGCCGACGTAGCGGCCCTCCTTGTCGAGGGTCACCTCGAAGGTGTTGCGCACGTTGCCGGGGAACACGTCGCGCTTGAAGAGCATCTCCGGCACCCAGAACGAGTGGATGACGTCCTTGCTGGTCTCCTCGAAGCGGATCTTCTTGCCCGTCGGCAGGACCAGCAGCGGGATGACGTCGCTCGATCCGAGCGTCGACGCCACGGTCTTCGCGTCGGCGCCGGGCGCGTCCCGGTAGTTGAACTGCCAGTTCCACTTGAAGGCGACGACCTCGACGGTCATGTCCGGCTTCGCCGACAGCTTGTCCACGTTGGTCTGCACGATCGCGGTGTAGTAGAAGAGCACCGCGACGATCAGCACCGGCGTGACCGTGTAGAGGATCTCCAGCGGCATGTTGAACCGGGTCTGCACGGGCAGCTTGTCGCCGCGCTTGCGGTACCGGATCATGCACCAGAAGATCAGGCCCCAGACGAAGAAACCGACGACCAGCGCCGCGATCACCGAGGCGATCCACAGGTCGTACATCCTGTGGGCCTGCGGGGTGATGCCGCCCTCCGGCCACCCGAAGCCACCGAAGGCGCTTCCGATCCCGTTCAACGAACAGCCCGACAGCAGGGCCAGCAGCATGGCACCACCGACACCGAGCCCGGCTAGCCGTACGACGCGCGGCCGTGCGACCGAACTCCTTGAGACCACCTGCTCCTGCCTCCCTAGAGCACCGCCCGGTGCGAAATCGGACACCGGCGGCAAGGTGTCACCGACGGTCGCACACTACTCGACCTGGCCCGGCCACCCGATTACCGGGGGTCCGATCATCGAGGTACCCGCGCAACCACTGATCATGTGGACGATACCGTCCTGAAGATGGAATTCAGGGCTGTTCATGCCGGTGCGCCCACGTACCTCGACGCGGCCACGGCCGCGCCCCTGCATCCGGTGGCCCGCCAGGCCCTGCTCGCCGCCCTCGAGGACGGCTGGGCCGACCCGGACCGGCTCTACACCGCGGGCCGGCGGGCCCAGCAGCTTCGGGACGCGGCACAGGCCACCGTCGCCGACTGCCTGGGCGTACGCCAGGACGAGGTGTCGTTCCTCTCCTCCGGTACGGCCGCGGCGCACGCCGCCGTGCTGGGCGGGCTCGCGGGACGCGCGCGGGCGGGCCGGACACTCGTGCACTCGGCCGTCGAGCACTCCGCGGTGCTGTACGCCGCCGCGCTGGGCGAGGCGGTGCCGGTCGGCGTCGACATCCGCGGCCGGCTCGACCTGGACGCCTGGCGCGAGGCGGTCCCGGCCGCCGGGGTGGCGCTGGCCGCCCTGATCAGCGCCAGTCACGAGGTCGGCACCGCGCAGCCCGTGGCGGCCGCCGCCGAGGCCTGCGCCGCGGCCGGGGTGCCGCTGTACGTGGACGCCGCCCAGTCGATCGGGCGCGCGAGCGTGCCACCGGGCTGGTCGCTGCTGACCGCCAGCGCGCACAAGTGGGGCGGCCCGCCGGGCGTCGGCGTGCTGGTGGTGCGCAAGGGGGTGCGGTGGCGCTCGCCGTACCCGGGTGATGATCATCACCGGCCGCGGCCGGTGGGCGCGCTCGACCTGCCGGCCGTCGTCGCGGCCGCGGCGTCCCTGCGCGCCGTGCTCGCCGAGGCGGACGCCGAGGCCGTACGGCTGTCGGCGCTGGTGGAGCGGATCAGGGCGACCGTCGCGGCGACCGTGCCCGACGTGGAGGTCGTCGGCGACCCCGTCGAACGGCTGCCGCACCTGGTGACCTTCTCCTGCCTGTACGTCGACGGCGAGGCCCTGCTGCACGCGCTGGACCGGCACGGCTTCGCGGTCTCGTCGGGCTCGTCGTGCACGGCCTCGACGCTGCGGCCCAGTCACGTGCTGGAGGCGATGGGCGTGCTCAGCCACGGCAACGTACGGGTGTCGCTGCACCGGGACACGACGCCGGACGACGTCGACCGCTTCCTGGCGGTGCTGCCCGGTGTGGTCGCGGAGATCCGCAAGGAGGCGGGGATGTGATCGAGGTGGACTCCCGCGGCCGGCGCTGCCCGCTGCCGATCATCGACCTCGCGAAGAGGATGCCGTCCGCCGAGGTCGGCGAGGTGATCCGGGTGCTGGCGGACGACCCGGCGGCGGCCAACGACATCCCGGCGTGGTGCCGGATGAAGGGCCACGACTACCTGGGCAGCCCGGCGCCGGACGCCTACGAGGTGCGCAGGGTCAGGTAGTCGACGACCGGCTCGACCGGCTCCTGGGCCAGGAACGTGTCGACGACCAGCCGGGGGCCGGGATAGGGCTCATATTCGGTCTGGCGCTCGAGCACCCGGACCCAGTCGGGGATGCCGTCGTGCGCGCGGGCCGCATAGCGGGACTCGACCCGGCGGCGGTGCTCGGCGTCGTCGCCGCAGACCACCTCGACGACCCGCAGCGGGACGTCGAGGTGCTCCGCGAGCTCGGTCCAGAGCTGCCGGGCCGCCTTCACCGGGTTGACCGCGTCGATGATCACGTGGTGACCCATCCGGAGCTGGGTCTCGGCCAGCGCCGCCACCACCCCGTACGCGGCGTAGCCGGGCCGGGGTTCGGTGACGTCGTAGGCCTGCATCGTGAAGTCGACGGTGTCGACGGCGAGCACCGCGGCCGGCAGAACCGCCCCCACCTGCTGGGCGAGGGTGCTCTTACCCACGCCCGGCAGACCGGCGAAGACGGCGAGGACCATCGGGCTACGCCGGGGCCGGCAGGTGCGGCTGGATCTCCGCGGCGGCCACGTCACCGTAGGAGTCGGCGAGGCGCTTGAGGAAGAAGTCCTGCTTCACGTCGTATTCCTGGGGGCCGACGGTCTCGAGGACCAGGGCCGCGACCAGCGAACCGACCTGCGCGGCGCGCTCGAGGCCGACGCCCCAGCCCAGCGCCGCGAAGAAGCCGGCCCGGAAGCCGTCGCCGACGCCGGTCGGGTCCTCGGCGATGACGTCGCGGGCGACCGGCACGTGGATGCGCTCGATGCCGCGGCCGGTGATCTCGACGCCGTCCTTGCCGAGCGTGGTGACCCGGATCTTGACCTGCTCGAGGACCTGCTCGCTGGTGAGACCCGCCTTGGTCTCCAGCAGCGACCGCTCGTAGTCGTTGGTCATCAGGTAGTCCGCGCCGCGGATCAGCGTCATCACGTCGCTGCCGTCCATGCGGGCGAGCTGCTGCGACGGGTCGGCGGCGAACGCGTAGCCGCGGGCCCGGCACTCCTGCGAGTGGCGGATCATGGCGGCCGGGTCGTTGGCGCTGACCAGCACCAGGTCCAGCCCGCCGGCACGCTCGGCGACCGGGGCGAGCTCGATGTTGCGGGCCTCGCTCATCGCACCGGCGTAGAAGGACGCGATCTGGTTGAGGTCGTCGTCGGTGGTGCAGACGAAGCGCGCGGTGTGCGCGACCTCGCTGACGTGCACCGAGTCGCAGTCGACGCCGTGGCGCTCGAGCCAGGACCGGTAGTCGGCGAAGTCGGCACCGACCGCGCCGACCAGGATCGGGCTCAGGCCGAGCTTGCCCATGCCATAGGCGATGTTCGACGCCACGCCGCCGCGCCGCACGACCAGGTCGTCGACCAGGAACGAGAGCGAGACCTTGTGCAGCTGGTCCGCGATGAGCTGTTCGGCGAACCTGCCGGGGAAGTGCATCAGGTGGTCTGTGGCGATCGAGCCGGTAACGGCGATCTTCATGTCGGCCCTCGTGGTCGGGTGCGATTACCGGGTGAGCCTACCGGCACCCGGCGCGGACAACATCCGGGCGTCGCCCGGCTGACACGCGAAAGGGCCGCCCCCGAAACCAGGGACGACCCTTTCGCAATACGGTCAGTGGAACGAGTCGCCGCAGGCGCAGGAGTTCTGCGCGTTCGGGTTGTCGATCGTGAAGCCCTGTGCGTCGATGCGGTCGGCGAAGTCGATCGTGGCACCCGCCAGGTAGGGCGCGCTCATCCGGTCGACGACCACCTCGACCCCGTCGAAGTCGGAGACGACGTCGCCGTCCAGCGACCGCTCGTCGAAGAAGAGCTGGTATCGCAGGCCGGAGCAGCCACCGGGCTGCACGGCGATGCGCAGGCGCAGGTCGTCGCGACCTTCCTGCTCGATGAGGCCCTTGACCTTGACAGCCGCGACGTCGGTCAAAATGACGCCGGTCGGCGCGGCCGTGGTGACCTCGGTCGACTCGGTGTGCGCTTCAGTGGTCACGTTGCGGTTCTCCCTGCCGGTCCGGTGATGTGCCGTACCGGCCAACGCTAACCCTGTTCGGTTGTATTCCCAATTGCTCTGGCGGAGATGTCGAACACCTGCTCAGCGGCTCCATTGCCGGGCGAGCCTGGCGGCGATCTCGCGCAGGCCCCGGGCGGGCTCGGCCAGCGCCCGCTCCTCGGAGCCGAAATGATCCACGAGGGCGTAGGTCTCGGTGACCCCGGCGCCGGCCGCCTCGCGGTGGCCGGTCTCGTTGCGCCCGGCGACGACCACGCAGGGCAGGCCCCGGTCGCGGGCGCCGCCCGCGATGCCGGCCGCCACCTTGCCGCGCAGCGACTGATGGTCGAAGGACCCCTCGCCGGTGATCACCAGGTCGGCGGCGTCCAGCTGCGCCTCGAGGCCGATCAGTTCGGTGACCAGCCCGATGCCGGAGACCACCCGGGCGCCGAGGGCGAGCAGGGCGGCACCGATCCCGCCGGCCGCGCCGCCGCCGGGCAGACTGCGCAGGCCGTCGACGCCGAGGGCCTTCTCCAGCACGCCCGCGAAGTGGTCGAGCGCGGCGTCGAGCCGGAGCACGTCCTGCCTGGTGGCGCCCTTCTGCGGGCCGTAGACGTTGCTGGCGCCGTGCAGCCCGGTCAGCGGGTTGTCGACGTCGGTGGCGGCCACCAGGCGCACCTGGCGCAGCCGGGGCGTGCCGCCGAGCCCGGCCGCGGTGATCAGCGGCGCCCCGCCGTGGGGCAGGGCGTAGCCGCTCTCGTCGACCGGGGCGGCGCCGAGCGCGGCGAGCATCCCGGCGCCCGCGTCGTTGACCGCCGAGCCGCCCAGCCCGACCACGATCTCCGCGGCGCCGGCCTCCACCGCCGCGGCGAGCAGCAGGCCCAGCCCGTAGGAGGTGGCGGCGTTGACGTTGCGCTCGGGTGCGGCCAGCAGGTGCAGCCCGCAGGCCTGTGCGCTCTCGACGTAGGCAGTGGCGCCGGCCAGCAGGATCTCGCCGCGCGCCGGGCGCCCGAGGGGGTCGACGGTGGCGACCGGCACCCGGCGGCCGTCGAGCGCGGCGGCCAGCACCTCGACGAATCCCGGCCCGCCGTCGGAGAGCGGGCGCAGCACCGTCTCGTCGCCCGGGGCGGTCTCGTGCCAGCCCTCGGCGACGGCGGTGGCGGCCTCGGCGGCCGACAGCGTGCCGGCGAACTTGTCCGGGCAGATCAGTACGCGCACGCTGAGACGGTACGGGCCGCCGCCGCGGAGTGCCATAGGACACCCTTTCGACCCCCGACGGCGCGGCAACGTTGTGGAAACATGGTTGCGTGACGCCGACCTGGACCGAACCCTCAAACACCGCAACGGCGCTGCTGCTCCTCGGCCGCGGCACCGACCCCGCCAGCGAGCGCGGCGTCGACTGTCCCGGCGATCTGCCGGCGCCGAGCGACCCCGACCTCGTCGCCCGCGCCGCCGCCGCCAAGGCCGCGCTCGGCGACCGGGTCTTCGTGCTCGGTCACCACTACCAGCGCGACGAGGTCATCCAGTTCGCCGACGTCACCGGCGACTCGTTCAAGCTCGCCCGCGAGGCCGCGGCCCGGCCGGACGCCGAGTTCATCGTCTTCTGCGGCGTGCACTTCATGGCCGAGAGCGCCGACATCCTCACCGGCCCCGAGCAGCGCGTCGTGCTGCCCGACCTGGCGGCGGGCTGCTCGATGGCGGACATGGCCGTGCTGGGCCAGGTCGAGACGGCCTGGGACGAGTTCACCGACCTGGGCATCGTGGGCGACGTGGTCCCGGTGACCTACATGAACTCGTCGGCCGACATCAAGGGCTTCGTCGGGCGCAACAACGGCGTCGTCTGCACCTCCTCCAACGCCAAGCGCGCCCTGACCTGGGCCTTCGAGCAGGGGCAAAAGGTCTTCTTCCTGCCCGACCAGCACCTCGGCCGCAACACGGCGGTCCTGGAGATGGGCTTCGACCTGGACGACTGCGTGCTCTACGACCCGCACAAGCCGCACGGCGGGCTCACCCCGGAGCAGTTCCGCGACGCCAAGATGATCCTCTGGCGCGGCCACTGCTCGGTGCACGGCCGCTTCACCGTCGACAGCGTCCGCGAGGTCCGCGAGCGGGTGCCCGGCGTCCGCGTGCTGGTGCACCCCGAGTGCCGGCACGACGTGGTCCGCGCCGCCGACGAGGTCGGCTCCACCGAATACATCATCAAGGCCCTCGACGCGGCGCCTGCCGGTTCGGCCTGGGCGATCGGCACCGAACTCAACCTCGTTCGCCGAATGGCGCTGGCACACCCCGACAAACAGGTCATGTTCCTGGACCGGACGGTGTGCTATTGCTCGACGATGAACCGGATCGACCTCCCGCACCTCGTCTGGGCGCTCGAAGAGCTCGTGGCGGGCCGGGTTCCCAACCAGATCACGGTCGACGCGGACACCGCGAAGTACGCCCGGGCGGCTCTCGACCAGATGCTCGCGCTCCCGTAAAAATCTTACTCTGCGTAATCGGTGGTAAGCCGTCTGCACGCCTGGACCTTTCTGTTGCCTTAATCATCAGCAATTCGTGCCGTCCTAGGCGTTGTCGAGATTTCTGCACTGGTCACTCAGGGCTATGCTGCCCGGGCGGCAGCCGCTGGTCCCCCACCGCCGGCTGCATCCCTAATCCGCATCCGGGCGTGTTCACACGCCCGCCTCTGGAGGTTGCGTTGACCGACGACGTCCTGGCCGTACACGGCGGTGCGCCGCTGCACGGACAGATCCGGGTCCGTGGCGCCAAGAACCTGGTTTCCAAGGCCATGGTGGCCGCCCTGCTGGGCGAGTCACCCAGCCGGCTCTTCGACGTGCCCCGCATCCGGGACGTGGAGGTCGTCCGCGGCCTGCTCGGCCTGCACGGCGTCAAGGTCACCGACGGCGCCGACGACGGCGAGCTGGTGATGGACCCCACCAACGTGGAGAGCGCCAGCAGCGACGAGATCAACGTGCACGCCGGCTCGAGCCGGATTCCGATCCTGTTCTGCGGCCCACTGCTGCACCGGCTCGGTCACGCGTTCATCCCGGATCTGGGTGGCTGCCACATCGGCCCGCGCCCGATCGACTTCCACATCCAGGCGCTGCGCCAGTTCGGCGCGGTAGTCGACAAGACGCCCGAGGGCATGCACCTCACCGCGCCGAACGGGCTGCACGGCACCAAGCTCGAGCTGCCGTACCCGAGCGTGGGCGCCACCGAGCAGGTGCTGCTCACGGCGGTCCGCGCCGAGGGCGTCACCGAGCTTCGCAACGCGGCCATCGAGCCGGAGATCATGGACCTCATCTGCGTGCTGCAGAAGATGGGCGCCATCATCACCGTGCACACCGACCGGGTCATCGAGATCCTCGGCGTCTCGAAGCTGCACGGCTACAACCACAAGCCGATCCCGGACCGGATCGAGGCCGCGAGCTGGGCGGCGGCTGCGCTCGCCACCCGCGGCGAGATCGAGGTGCTGGGCGCGCAGCAGGCCGACATGATGACGTTCCTGAACGTCTTCCGCTCGATCGGCGGCGAGTTCGAGATCACCGACGCCCGGGTGGCCCGCACCGGCGTGACAGGCGTCGAGGGTGGCATCAAGTTCTGGCACCCGGGCGGCGAGCTCAACGCCGTCGCGCTGGAGACCGACGTGCACCCCGGCTTCATGACCGACTGGCAGCAGCCCCTGGTGGTCGCGCTGACCCAGGCCCGCGGCCTGTCGATCATGCACGAGACCGTGTACGAGCAGCGCCTGGGCTACACCGAGGCGCTCAACACCATGGGCGCCACGATCCAGGTCTACCGCGACTGCCTCGGCGGCACCCCGTGCCGCTTCGGCCGGCGCAACTTCAAGCACTCCGCCGTCATCGCGGGCCCGAGCAAGCTGCACGCCGCCGACCTGGTGATCCCGGACCTGCGGGCCGGCTTCAGCCACCTGATCGCGGCGCTGGCGGCCGAGGGCACCTCCCGGGTCTACGGCGTTGACCTGATCAACCGCGGCTACGAGGACTTCGAGGGCAAGCTGGCCGCCCTGGGCGCGCTGGTCGAACGGATCTAGCTAGTCCTTTCGTCTGCTTTCACCGGGACCGCGCCGACAAACGTCGGCGCGGTTTCGGCTTTGCCGAGGCTCTTGGCTACTCTGCTGAGGTGCCCTCGCTGTTTCGCCGAAAGTCCGCCGACCTCGTCTCCGACGCCACCGCCACGGTGACCTCCGAGCGCGAGCAGGCTGCCGCCTCCAAGCCCAAGGCCTACACGCCCTCGAAGAAGGAGCTGGGCGTCGCCACGCCCAAGCGCACCAGCGCCCAGCGCCGGCACGACACGGCGGCGGCCCCGGCCAACCGGCGCGAGGCCTACAAGCAGATGCGCGATCGCCAGAAGGTGGAGCGCGCCGAGGCCTCGGCCGGCATGCGCGCCGGTGACGAGCGCTACCTGCTCGCCCGCGACCGCGGCGCGGAGCGCGCGCTGGTCCGCAACATCGTCGACTCCAAGCGCACGGCGGGCACCTGGTTCTTCGCCGGCGCGATCATCGTCTTCATCGGCTCGACGGGCGCCATGCCCCGCGAGGTCCGGCAGGGCGCCAACCTGCTCTGGGCGGTCCTGGCCATCGCGGTGGTCATCGACAGCGTGCTGATCTCCCGCCGGGTCAAGAGCCTGGTCAAGGCCCGGTTCCCGGCCACCACGCAGAAGATGGGCTCGCTCTACCTCTACGGCGTCATGCGCGGGCTGACGTTCCGCCGCATGCGCGTCCCGAAGCCCCAGGTGCAGCTCGGCGCCAAGATCTGACCGAGCCGCCGCCGGCCGGTCATTCGACCCCGGCGAGGCGCAGCAGGGCCGCCGTGGCCGCGGCCACGAGCACGACCACGACGCACCGGGGGCGGCGCCGCGCGAGCCGCGCCCCGGGGCGCACCCCGGGCGGCCCGGCGAGCCCCGCGCAGGGGGCGGC